>JAYSPO010001525.1:0-2337 GCA_043722015.1 Candidatus Kuenenia sp.
CAATTGGCGAGCGGCATGCGTCAGCTCGCCGGTACAAAAAAACAAGAGGTACCGGAGGGCTCACGCCACTCCGCTCGCCGGACTCATTTTCGACATCGCGGATGTATGAACAATCTTCGTAGCTTGCTTCGCAGGAATTCAGCCCCATTTCTGAATTCTTGCGAATCCAGCTACCGGTTTTGTCAGGCAACTCAGTAACTCTTCATCGCTGTTCCCAGACGAAACATCAGAAACAACTGCATGACCCAGACGGCCGGAATCCCACGGCTGACCACAGCAACTCCGATGAACATGGCAATGCCAGCGGCCGGGGCAACAGTCTGAGTCCGGCAATCACAAAGACTGCGCCGGGAGTATTGAACGCTGTGCCAACGCCCTCCAGGATCGAGAACAGGAACATCACCCCGGACAACCGATTCACTTTCCAGCTGCACTGTCCGGCACTTTCAAAATCTTCCTGCAATTCGGACAGATCATCATTATTTCATGGGCACCATGCGAATACACACGGGCTGGCCGACTTTGATTGAATCGCCTGTCGGCATCAATGCGCCGGTTTCCTGGTCGATTGCGAACACATGGATCGAGTCCGAGTTCTGATTTTCGGCGAGCAACCACTTGCCACCGGGCTCAATAAAGAAGTTGCGGGGTTCCTTGCCACCCGTCGGCTCATTTTCCACCCATGTCAGCAATCCTGTTTTCTGATTGATCGAATAGACGGTGATCGAATCCGGGCCGCGATTGCTGACATAGAGAAATTTGCCGCTCGGATGACACAGACATTCTGCGGTGCTCTGTCGGCCTTCATGTCCGCCGGGGATCGTGGTGATATCCTGAATTGCCTTGAGTGCCCCGGTCTTTGCGTTGCGTGCAAACGCGGTTGCCACCATTGAGGTTTCGTTATTGGTGTACGCAAAGTTGCCGGACGGATGAATGGCAAAGTGTCGCGGTCCACCGCCGAGCGTCACGCCGGCTGACGGCGGATCTGACGGCGACAACGTCGATTTCTCTGCATCAAGTTTGTAAATAAAGATCTTGTCCAGACCCAGATCTGCCGCGTAGGCGAACCGATTGTCGCTGCTCAGATTGATCGAATGAGCCCTTGGCTTGAGTTCCGCCGCATTTTCGCGAGTCGGGTCTTCATGATGAATGTTGCTCGTTGCTTCTCCGATTTTGCCATCTGCGGCAATCGGATACGCGACAACGTTGCCGCCGGTGTAGTTTGCGATCATCAACGTACGACCGGTGGCATCGACGTTACAATGACACGGCGAACCACCGAGCGATGGCTGGTCGTTCAGTTTCAGCAGCGTACCGTCGGCATTGATTTTCATCGCTGTGACTCCCCCGTTGCCCTTGCCAGGCCCTTCGCTGAGTTCGTTCACCGCGTACAGGAATTCGTGAGACGGGTGAACCGCTAGAAATGACGGGTTCGCCAGCTCGATCGCCAGCTTCGGTTCGGTGAGTTTTCCAGTTTCGGAATTAAAAAGGCAGGTGTAGATTCCCTTGCTGATGCTGTCTCCTTTGCTGTACGTCCCGACAAAGACGCGGAACTCATCCGCCTTCGCCTCTGACCATGATCCGAAAACAATCATCACGAGTATTCCGAAAATCCAAATCGAGTTCGTTCGAGAAAAAGCCATAAAACATGCCTTATTTCCGTGGTCTTTGTGAAAGCCTGAAGGATTGCGATACAATCCGTGGTTGTTGTGCACAGCGTACGGCAGCATGCCACTGCGTTGCAATCGACTGACCTTGGAATTTTGAGCGTCGTACGCTGCTCTGCTTGTCAAATAGTGTCTGTTGATTCATGGTGAGACATATGAAGTTCCGATTAATCTTTTTCGTGCTGGTAAGTCAGTTCCCCGTCTCGTATGGATCCGCTTTGCCAGCTATGGGGCAGGAACCGCGCGGTACGGAGATAATCCGGATTGCGACGTTCAATTGCAGTCTGAATCGCAGCAAGGCAGGCGAATTGGTAAGCGACCTCCAGGGCGGCGGCAATGAGCAGGCTCGTCAGGTGGCACGGATTTTGCGCATCGTCAGACCAGACATCGTGCTGCTGAACGAATTTGACTACGACGAATCCGGTACATCGATCAATGTGTTTCGTGATGACTATCTGGAAGCTGAACGTGACTGGACCAGTGAGCCTGCATTAAAGCTGGTGTATGCTTTTTCGGGGCCGGTCAACACCGGTGTGTCGAGCGGACTGGATCTGGATCACGACGGCAAGTCAAACGGCCCTGGTGATGCGTTTGGCTTTGGTCGCTTTCCTGGTCAGTACGGCATGGTGGTGCTGTCTCGATTCCCCATCGACGCGAATGCAGCGCGTAC
>JAYSPO010001526.1:0-1356 GCA_043722015.1 Candidatus Kuenenia sp.
TTGTCTTGGCGATGCGTCCAGGTTCGAAAAACTCCTCCCGTCGGATAAAAGCCTCCTCCCGGAATCTTCTCGATCACAACCTCATCGACGATCGGCGGAATGCCATTGGTGTAACGACCGGGATGAGCCAGTTTCCCATCGCAGAACCAGCGAGGTTCTCTCACAATTCGCCTCGGCAAATACCCGTGATTGAGATCCAACCACGCCTTGGTGACTTCGGACATGACGACGCGAGACTGCAACTCTGCCGAGGAACCTTGTGGCCACGGGTGGATGGTTGACCGCTCGACAACAATGGTGTCGAAATCCCCGAGTCGCTCGCGACCAGAAACGACCAACCCATCGACGCCTCCAGCAACACTCCGATCCATCGGATGCAGCCTGCCTTCGGCAACAACGGAATCAATCATCAGCGGCGGGAGGCCCAAGTATGACGACGGCAAATCCGTGTTGAGC
Organism: Candidatus Kuenenia sp.; assembly: GCA_043722015.1. Taxonomy (GTDB): domain Bacteria; phylum Planctomycetota; class Planctomycetia; order Planctomycetales; family Planctomycetaceae; genus SXXK01. The sequence goes on from JAYSPO010001526.1 coordinate 457, forward strand.
GTGATCGCGGATTTTCGAGTGGCATTCGACCAACTTGACCAACCGGATTCGCTGCCGGAACGAGAGAAAATAGAAATGCCACTGAAGAATCGAGACAGGTTGTCTGCCGACAACTTTGATTCGGGAAAACGATCTTCATTGATCGGCAAACGGACTTGAACTGCCGCCCCGGCCCGCCAGATCTCTGCGCGAAATTGAGCGGCAATTCCCGGGCGAAACTCCTTGGCCTCTGACCGAATCGATTCAATGTACAGGGCCATTCGCTCCTTCTCCGATGCGGGAAAAGTTCCTGCTCGCATTACCCGCTCGATCGAATCAACGGACAATTGCTGATGGTCTCGATAGCCCTCGTGCCGAGTCAGCACATACGAATAGCGAACCCTGAAGGCGGGAAATGCTTCGCGGTTGAGTCGCATCGCGCTGTCCAGCTCTGCTGCGGTCGGAAGCTCATCTCCGCAACACGCTGTCGCCCAAATACCGGCAATCAATAATCCGGTCAGCGCGGAACCGCGAATCCGAGTTGACGCACTCATGCCAATACTCCAACAAATGCGGACACACGTTCATCACCCGTTGCTGAGGCGCGTTTCCAAACGTAACGAGCTCGGCGACATTTGTCATGGATCCGAAGTCCATCGAATTTCTAATTCTACTGCGACGGATCGGGGTGAAAGAATGAGTGCAAACGTGGTCAGTGCAAATTGCAAAGTGGGAGCGAAGCAGAGCCTGTTCACAACGCGAACTGCGGCCAGGACCTGTTGTCCGACGGTCGTTCCATTCCCTTGGGCGACGAAACGGAACGCTTTTCATTTTGCACTTTGCACTGATCACTTCTCACTCAACTCAGTGACCGAACCATCACAGTCGAACTACAGCCGACTGAAAGAATGGGGCGACCAG
>JAYSPO010001527.1:0-4756 GCA_043722015.1 Candidatus Kuenenia sp.
TTTCCAAGCTCCGGACCTCTAACACACAGGAGACCGACATGACACAGTTCACCGTGAATCCATCCCGGTTTGATCCCTACAAGCACTTCAAATTCCGCGTGAAGTGGGACGGGAAGTACGTGGCCGGTATCAGCAAAGTTTCGGGACTGATGCGAACTACGGACGTGGTGGAACACCGCGAAGGCGGTGATCCCAGCTCGACCCGCAAGTCGCCCGGTCTGACGAAGTTCGCACCCATCACGCTGGAACGCGGCGTGACTCATGACACCGAGTTTGAACACTGGGCCGACAAGGTCTGGCGTTTTGGCGCAGGGCTGGGAGCCGAGGTCTCACTCAGGAACTTCCGCAAGGACGTGTATCTGGAACTTTACAACGAGGCAGGCCAACTGGTTCTGGCATACCAGATCTTTCGCTGTTGGGTATCCGAATACCGCGCTCTTCCAGACCTGGACGCAAATTCAACAGCCATGGCCATCGAATCAATCACGCTCCAGCACGAAGGCTGGATTCGAGACACGGAAGTTGCCGAACCGTCGGAACCGTCACTTCAGTAGGACGACGTGAAGCCCCCGTGTCCTGGTCCGCTCACGAAGGTGACCGAACTGCTGTCGCTGTACGAGGCCAGGCCGAATCCGCAAGCAGCACGAATTGTTCAGGCGTCATTGGGAATGGCACGAGACATCACAGGATCGTAGTAAATGCGGCCACCGAAGGGAAAATCGCGGACACCAATCTCCACGAAGCCCATTGCGGCATAGAAAGCACGAGCGTTCGTGTTCTCGGAGTAGACACTGAGCCACAGGGTCTGACCATTTCTTGTCTGCGCTTCACGGAGCGACGCACGCATCAGCGCTGATCCGTACCCTTGCCGATGAAAGGCCTGCTCAAGGTAGAAACGAGACAGCTCGATCGGATCCGGCCCCGCCACACACTCCGGGGCAACGGACAGGCGAACACGAGCATACCCGATGAATTGATTTGCGATGCTGCCAAGCAGAAAACTGCCAGCGTCGTCGGCAATCTGCTGTTCCAGCAACTTCGGCGTGAAGTTCGTACGAATGTAGTCTTCGACCTCGACCGGATCGCTGATCAGGGAATACGTATCGCGGAATGTGCGCGCTGCAAGTTCAGCAAGGCCCGAGGCATCGGCTCGACTCGCGCGGCGCACTTGAAACTCGGGGACAGGCACTGCGACTCCGGACTTTTATGAGGCGTAACGAACTTCAATTCTGCGGAAGCAATCACCGCCACTGGGGATCCCTGTTGTAGGCTACCTGCCGGAACGGGTGACTTCAAGAGTTCCCGTTATCAAACCCACACCTGGCCAGTCGGTGAATTGGTAGGGTGTGACAAGCGCCAGCGCAGGCACACCATGTCTGTGATTCGGTGTCCCTGCGCGTTGCTTGTCACACCCTACAGATTGTGCATCGTCAATAACTGTCCGAGCGTGGTGATGTGGCCACAACGATTGAAGATGCTTCAAATTAGCGCTACACTCTGAAACAGGCTCATCCCTCCCTTCAAATCCCACCATTCATTCAAGGGCTCAACCGATGGCGAACGTCTCTCGACGAAAGTTCCTCAAAAACTCCACAGCAGCAGGCGCTTCACTGCTGCTGACAGGGACTCGGGCTTCAGGAAAAATCCTGGGAGCCAACAATCGGCTGCGAATTGCCGTGGCCGGGTTGAATGGGCGTGGGCAGAGTCATCTCGGCGGCTGGATGGATCAGGACAACGTGGAAATTGCGTACCTGATCGATCCGGATCAGAAGGTCCTGGCTTCGGCCATGAACGGCCTGCAGGAGAAACTCAAGGATAACTTCAAGGCACAGGGGATCGCCGATGTTCGCGAGGCTTTGGAGGACAAGAACCTGGATGCGATCTCTGTCGCTACTCCGAATCACTGGCATTCGCTGATTACGATCTGGGCGGCTCAGGCAGGCAAGCACGTCTATGTGGAAAAGCCCATGAGCCACGATGTGGGAGAAGGTCGGATTGCGGTCGAGGCGCAGCAGAAATACGGCGTCGTCATTCAGCACGGCACACAGAGTCGCAGCGATGCAAAAATTGCCGGGTTGCACGAAGCGATCCAGAGCGGAAAGTTTGGGCCGCTGAAAATTTCCTACGGCTACTGCTGCAAACAGCGAGGCAGTATTGGATTCAAGCCGATCTCTGATCCGCCCGAGAATCTCGACTGGAACCTGTGGCGCGGTCCAGCCGTGATCGATCAGTTCCACGGCAATTATGTGCATTACAACTGGCACTGGTTCTGGAAGACCGGAAACGGTGACCTGAACAATCAGGGAACTCATCAACTGGATATCGCACGCTGGGCTCTGGACAAAGAACTCACACATCCCGTCCGAGCCATGGCGATCGGTGGTCGTTTCGCCTGGAATGATCAGGGTGAGACACCCAACACGATGATGGGAATTGCCGAATACCCAAACGGCCAGCAGGTGTTCTTTAACGTTCGCAACGCGGATTACAAAGGATACGAACGTCAGGTGGAGAATGAGTACTACTTTGAGGACGGCGGCAGGATCGTTCGAGGTCTGTACTATCCATCCGGAAGTTCAGAGGGCGAGAAGCTGGACATCAAACCCGGAAAGGTCACACCGGGCGGCAATTGGGCGGCGTTCATTACGGCGTGCCGAGAAGGCAAACCGGAACTTGCCAACGGCAACGTCCACGATGCTCACTACGGCTGCGTGCTGGGGCATCTCATGAACAATTCCTATCGTCTCGGCGAGAAAGTTCCGTTCAACAGCAAAGCCGGACGTTTTGGCGACAACAAAGAAGCCGCCGAGCATTTTCTGAAACTGCACGAGCTCATGCGGGATGGTGTCGGCGTTCCGGAAGACGGAGCCGAATATACAGTCGGTCCGTGGCTGACATTTGATCCCGAGACAGAAACTCACACGGGCGATTTTGCGAAAGAAGCCAATCAACTGCTGAAGGATCCGAATCGATCAGGATTTGAAGTGCCGACGGTGGCTCAGGTGTAGGGATTTCGGCAAGTGCGAATTCAGATTCTTGCCCGCAAACTGCTCTACTTACCGGCCAAATCCTGCGGCGAACCGAGGCAATAATGTTTGAAGAATTGGAATTTGAGAAATGGAATTCCGCATCGGCGGAACTGGCACAGAGAATAATCCCTGATCCACGATGCAGAGTTATTAATGCTAACGCTGAATTCTACAGAACAGAGTATGGAAATGGTCTGAATGAGATTCGGTTTGGTTGGCCACGAGGACAGAACCACAAATGCATTGGATACATTCAAGAAGTAAAGAGGGAGCCCGGAACGGTCATGCTCTATCTGCATTTGGACCGAAATGCACACTTGATCAAGCCAGCAGGGCCATTCGAAGATGCAAGCAAAGGACGAAGAAAAGCCCTTAAAGATCGCAAACCGCATACGGATGACGATCTAGGAAAGCTGCGTCTAAGTGCAAGTAGTTTTTCAGATGCAGTGTTCGACTGGATCGATTGTGCGATCAAAAACACTGCAGAAAAAGCAGGGATAAAACTGCCTCACAACTGGCAGAAAGGACAGTCAGTAGTCAAACACTCCACGCCAATCGAGGCTGATGCGTTATTTTCTGCTCGTGAAGGAAAACCGCTATTGCGACTCCACCGGACAATCGAACGCAATCGGGAAGTAGTGAATGCAAAGAAAACTCTCGTATTATCGACCACAGGTGATCTCAAGTGTGAAATCTGCTCGTTTAGTTTTCGTGAAACATACGGTGAACACGGGGAAGGATTTGCAGAATGCCACCACGTCAGGCCTCTCGCTGAACTCACGGAAGAAACATTAACCACGATCGCAGACTTGGCCATCGTGTGCGCGAATTGCCATAGAATGTTGCACCGGCGCCCCTTCCCACCGATGGATTACCTACGACAATTCAGGAGGAAGCCGTAAAACAAGCCGTTATAGAACCGAAAGAAAAGGCTACATTTGGGTTGAGTTTCTTCTCGTCTGGCAGTACGTCGTGGTAGGCATCACGACAAGCGATGTTATTCTTTACGGACAATCGTCGAGAAACCGACAGACACTCCCAATGGTCCATTGTCTACCGGTTCGCCTCTCAGATTCTCGCCGTTGGCACCAATAATTGCCCGAACCTCAGCAGATTGCATTCGAGCGACTGGCATGGTTGCGCTGACTTCGTAAACACCATGACCTAGACCGTAGCTTGGACCAAATGGACCCAGACGAAACTCGCCATGCTCAACCTTTGCCTTGGTCTGCCCAATGAACTGCGGTTCTCTTCGAATCACGGACCCGCCAATTTCGGTACCGTCTGGAAGATTTGTCTTGCCAAGAATCACAAGTCGGTTGTCTTCCCATTCAGTTGAAACCTCAAAGATGACATCCAGAGGCTCTGATCGCTGCTGGATCGGCGGTTCAGGAGGAGAAATCTGTTCGGGGGGCAACAGTAAGCGAAAATTCTCTGGAACATTGAACCTCAACAGCTTGAATTCGAGATCGGGGTTATGATGGGCAGTAGCAAAACCGCCATGATCAAGCACCATTCCAGGCAAGTAGAACACAACAAAAGTCCTTTCGTGGACCCCCGCGGAATTTCGCAGGTAGTTCGAAATGCTCGCGAGTTGCGCCTCCGTCGGCAACCTTCCGTCCACTAGACCTGATACAAGCGACAGCCATATGGAGTGCGGCGACTTGTCGCCGCTTTGCCTTTCCGACACGGCATTTTTGTCAATCGGCGTGGGAAGACAGCAAACA
>JAYSPO010001528.1:0-8120 GCA_043722015.1 Candidatus Kuenenia sp.
CCGGACATTTACGTCGATGCCGACCGCTTTTTGCCGGAACGTTGGGCCACAATCACACCCTCGGCATATGAGTATCTGCCGTTCGGTGCTGGCCCGAGAATGTGCATCGGGGCACCTCTGGCGATGGCTGAGATTCGCACCGCTCTGACGATCATGCTCAAGCGATTCAACTTCCAGATCCAGCCCATGAGTACCGTCAACGGGCACGTGATCTCCACAATGCTCGGCCCAACCAGCACCATCCCGGCCACGCTGCTGTCTTGCGACAGTCTGCCTGTCAGTGTGCCTGTTTTCGGTTCGGTTCACAATCTCGTTCAGCTGCCGGATGTAACGCGAGCTGTTGCCATTCCGGCTGCAGCGTAGTCCTCTGTCATCCGTGTGTTGATGTGTGCCACTGGCTTTGCCAGTGCTTCCTGCAAATGGGGAACACTGGCAAAGCCAGTGGCACACAACCTGGCAATGATTGCCTGACACAGCAGTAGAGACAGTGCAGCCGATTCGGCTTTCATTATGCTTATGACGCTGCGATTCGTTCTACGGTGCCTGGCGATATTGAATCGGGTCCACTGCGTTCGCTTCGCGAAATCCCCTGATCCGCAGTTGACATGAATCACATTCGCCGCAGGAAATCCCATGGGCATCGGGATCGTAGCAACTGTGAGTCAGTCCGTAGTCGACTCCCAGACTCAATCCCTGCTGAATGATGTCAGCCTTTGTCATTGAAATGAGTGGAGTGTGAACGGTTAGGTATTGCCCCTCAACGCCGGCTTTGGTTGCGAGGTTCGCCATCTTTTCGAAAGCCGCGATGAATTCCGGGCGACAGTCAGGATACCCGCTGTAGTCCACTGCATTCACACCGATAAACAGGTCATTGACCCCGACGGATTCTGCGAGTCCCAACGCGATCGAAAGGAAGACGGTGTTGCGAGCTGGCACGTAAGTCACCGGGATGCCCACAGACATTTCAGTTTCATTGCGATTGTGCGGAACCGGAATATCGTTTGTCAGTGCGGAGCCGCGAAAGATATTCGTATCGACTCGACAGATGACATGATCGGATACTTCCATCGACTTACAGACCTTTGCGGCTGCCTCCAGTTCAAACCGATGCCGCTGTCCGTAGTCAAACGAAATCGCGTGAATCGCAAATCCCTGCTGCCGCGCAATCGCGAGGACTGTCGCCGAATCAAGCCCGCCACTGACGAGAACCACTGCCTTCAATGGTACTTCCATCTTTTCAATTTTCCGTGAAACGACCTCTGTAATCAGAGAAAGACGACCGAAGATGCGAACGATGGCAGACAATGCACCTGACCTCAATTCCACAGCCGTGAGAAATGGTAGTTCTCAGTCAAATCAGCAGGTTTCCCGCGAATTACCAAACGGTTGGCCAATGTGTGAATTTGCCTGGCGTGACAAGCGGCATCGCTGGCACACCGGACCGGTGATGCGGTGTGCCTGCGTTTTGCGTGTCACGCCCTGCGAGTTGCACAGCCATTCCCGTAACGGATTTACGGAAAAAACAGTGAAATACGTGGTTGAGAAGACTTTCGGAAGTCGATACACTTCGCACTTCAATTTTCCGGCTGGGACTGGCTCGGCTGGAATTTCTTGTGCTTCGCGTGGCATGGAATTGCCTGCGACCATGCAAACTTAGTAATCAGAGCGCGATTGGAGCGTTGACGTGTCAATTGACAAGACCCTCAAAATTCGACTTGGCCTATCAGGTTCCCGCAACGTGCTGAGCCGCGGTGAACGGATTGCCCGGTTGGTGGAAGAAGACCGCTTCGCAGCAGGTCGCAGCCCGTTCGGCCTTCCGAAAGTTCGCGTACAGAAAGCCATTGCTGGCAAGAAAAAGAAGAAGACAGTTGAAGAAGTCGCCGCAGCCGCTGCTGCTGCCGCTCCCGCTGCGGGTGCCAAGGGAAAGAAATAACCTCAGGCCTTGTAACGATTGACGAACGGCAGAGCATCAGCCTCCGAGTCGTGGCAACTTCAAAAAAGGCATCTTCGAGCAAAATTCGAAGGTGTCTTTTTTGTTGACTGCTCCAGGGCACGTGGAGTTATTCTCTACGCGGTCCAAAATGAAGTGTCGCACCCTACGGGAATTTGAGTCCCTCAAAATCGGCCGCGTGAAGTATAAACGGGTTCTCATCCACTGAGAGTAAGTCGAGATGACGCAGATTCCCGCCGCCTATCGACTCCGTGCTTTGGCGGGCACTTTTTTTCGACGGAGCATCCACCAGGCACGCAATCAACTCCTCAATCTTGCTCTGACGTCGTGTCGTGAAACGCAACGCTCGCTGCTCACTGATCTGCTGCGGCTGAACCAGTCGTCCGCTTTTTCCCGCGATTTCGGCCTGACAGAAAAAACCACACTACCGGAATTTCGCCAGCGCGTGCCTGTCGCGGACTATGAACTCATTCGCAGTTACGTCGATCGAGTCGCCAACGGAAATCATGCAGCGCTGCTGGGCGAAACGAACAAGTTGCAGATGTTTGCCATGACCAGCGGCACAACGGCTGCGTCCAAACTGATACCCGTCACAACGCGATTTCTGGATGACTATCGACGCGGCTGGCAAACGTGGGGAATCGGGACTTACTCCGATCACGCACTGCTACAAAAACTGAACATCGTACAGATTTCCAGTAGCCATCAGAAAACGCGCACCGCTGACGGAACGCCGTGCGGCAACATCAGTGGACTGGTCGCTGCCATGCAGAAGCGCGTCGTGCGATCGCTGTACACGATTCCTGCCGCTGTTGCGGAAGTTGCCGATGCGGAGGCCAAACGTTACACCATTCTTCGCCTGGCACTCGCAGATCCGTGGGTCGGAATGATGATCACCGCCAATCCCGGCACGTTGCTGCAGCTGGCTGAATTCGCAAACACGCAGGCTGAATCATTGATTCGCGACATCCGCAACGGCGGAATCAGCGGCGGCGATCTGCCTGCCACGCAACGACGCGATCTTAAGAGTCGACTGCGTCCCGACGTGCGACGCGCCACACAGTTGCAGCAGGTCATGGATCAGCACGGCTCGTTGCGGCCTCGCGAATGCTGGCCGATGCTGCAGGCACTCGGCGTGTGGTGCGGTGGTAGTGCGGCTGCCTATATCCCGAAACTCAAGCAGGTCTTTGACGGGATCACCGTTCGCGATCATGGACTTCACGCCAGTGAAGGACGGATGACGTTACCTCTGCAGGATGAATCATCTTCGGGCCTGCTTGAGATCCAGACGCACTTTTTTGAGTTCCTCCCAGTCGCCGAAGAGGCGTCTGCAAACCCGATCGTGCAGGAAGCCCATGAACTTCAGGCAGGGGTTGAGTACTTTATTCTGCTCACGACAAGTTCCGGACTGTATCGGTACAACATCCGCGACGTTGTGCGCTGTACGGGGTTTTACGGGACAACTCCGCTGCTGGAATTTCGCCACAAGGGCGCACACATTTCCAGTATCACCGGGGAGAAACTTGCGGAATCGCAGGTGGTGGAAGCAGTGAACGCTGCGGTGCGGGAGTGTGGCGTCAATCTCGACCTGTTCACATTGACTCCACAATGGGGCGAACCACCCGGCTATACACTGTTTGTGCTTTGTGACTCCGCCGACCTTGAAAGAGATAATTCGCCGCTGCATCGAATTGCGGTGGTCGTAGATGAGCAGCTTGCTTGCAGTAACGTTGAATACAGGGAGAAGCGAGAATCCGGTCGACTAGCGCCTGTCCGCGTGGAGGCATTGCCGCCGCAGCGTTGGGATGTCTTCACGAAAACTCGCCAATCCCGCAGCGGTGGCAGTCTCGAACAGTATAAACACCCTTGTCTGTTGCCAGACCCGGAGTTTCAGAATCTGTTCCGTGCCACGACATAGGCGATCTTGAATTGTGTTTCTTCAAGACAACTCAGGCGGTGTTGCAGACTCTCGTTCTGCATGAATCAGATTACAAACTCTCTGAACATGGCAACGTCCCGGCATGGGCCGAACGTGCGCCTCGTATGGTCTCCGACAATGCACAACAGTGAATTCAAGGGGTCGCAACCGGAGTCGATATCTCGGTCAAAAATTGAAGAATTATTCACGCATTGACGAATGTTTACATAGCGGCCGATCTGCTGCGTCATCACGCCTCGACGACATTTGTCGTCTCGTCGTTCTGTCCAACCTCAGGTTGGCAGTTCAACACAGTGCAGCTCAGCCACTCTCGACACAACGCGGCCACGGAGGTTTTTTTAGCAACGGCCCGCTGCAAAGCTAAGCTGCGGAATTCGCGCGTCCGCCACCGCCAATGCGACGTTTTAGAAGCGAAAACGTTCGGGGCAAAAAAAAAGCATGGGCAAAAAAATAGCAGCCATTTTTTTGCCCAACATTTTTTTGCCCATAATGTTGACGCCAGACGATACATCTTAGCCCGGCGGCGGATCGTTGTTTTTTAGGGATTCTAAAGTCGCAGGCTCAATCAGTTTGCCGACATGCGATCTCGAAGCGGTGATGCGTCATACGACAGCAACACCTTTTCGAAATCTGTAAGCGAGTACTCTCCAGTCGTGCCTTGATGGATCATCGGTGGAGGCTGGGGGGTGGACTGAGCGAAGTGAAGGAAGTCCCGGGGTTTCGGGCTGGCGCCTTCCAACCCCGGCCACCCATCAATCCATTGTTGACAGAGCACTATTTCGGTGTTGCTGGAGTCTCTGATTTTTCGTTGTCCTTGGCTGGTTCCGTTGTCGGATCCGGGCTAGAAGGAACTGGTTCCGTTGGAGTCGCTCCAGATTCACCGTCAGTTTTCTGGGAATCTGTGGCAGCAGGATCTTTTGTCTCAGTAGCCGGCGCCTTATCTTCAAGCGGAGGACGACCCGCGCCACCCTTTCCGCCGCCACCTGGAGGTCCATCACTCGGCGGTCCCATCATTCCCCCGGGCCCGCCCGAAGGCATGGTTGTCATTGCAGGCGCGGCTTTGGGATCGCCAGGCGCTTGAAAAGTCTCATCTTCCGTCGAAGTGGTAAAACTTAAGGCAGCGGGGGGACTAGCATGATCTGCAAAGACGAAGATTTCCGGGTTTTTCTTCCCCATCATTGGGCGCAACAGGCTGTACCAATAGTAGTGATGCATGTCTTCATGATTACCAGTCTGAACATCGGACTTCGACGGGAACGCAGCAACCATTCTTTCCGCTTCCGCAAACGGCACATCCTTAAACTGGTTGTTCTCGGACACTTTGTTGAACGAACGCAAAGTCAGAAACTGTCCTAGTCCGGCTCGAAGTTCAATCACGCAGACGACTAGCACGACGACGAGGAAAACTAATGAAACAATCGTGCGAGTGCCCGAGACTTTAGGGCCGGTGGGTGCCTTGGCAGGCGGAGTTTGGGCCATGAACATTCTCCATTCAGAAATAATGAATTCAGAACTCCCGCGGCCCGAAACAGAATCGATCCACGGGGATCACAACGATCAGGCACTAAAATACGTTGAATCGCAACCGTTGTCACCTGATGAACGAAGCTGTCTTCCAAAAATCTGCCAGCATTTCGCGTGTCACCTGGCCTCCCTGAATGAAATTCGGAGATCGCGTGTCTCCAATTCGCCACAAACTTCAGATCCCCTGCTTGCAAATACATTGGAGTTACAACGACAATCAGGTGTCTCACGCCTGCCTGTCGTTGTCCGGAGTTCATTGATGACTGGAACCGTCCTGGAGCGAAGCCTGCGCAATGTGATTGCCCGGTTGCAGAAATTACGAATTCTTCGGCGACAGACCGTCTGCTGGCTGTTGTTACTGGTGCCGGCGATTGCCGTGACGTTATGGTTGCCTGCGTCACTGGGATACATCCGACCGGAATTGCCTGTCCTGTTCGGTGCTACAATTGTCGGTACGATCCTGGCACGCCTGCTGACGAAAACTCCATCCATCAACGATGCCGCGAGGCTGGTTGAACAAACGCATCCGGAATTGAACGATGTGGTCCTGACCGCTGTGCAGGTGTCGCAACATCAAGGCCGCCGACCGTCTGTGCTTTCCGCAATGGCACTTGAGGAAGCTGATCACTTCGCCAAACAACGCGCCTGGTCACGCGCTGTGCCTGGCGGAAAGTTGGCGAAGTGGACACTTCTGAGTTTTCTGTCGTTCGTCGTGATGGTGTCGAGCGTCATGGCCGCCAGCCGTTACGGTCGTGATCTGATCAAGCCATCGGGAAAAGCTGCTTCCGGCCCAGAGCAGAAACAGACCACTCTGGTTACGGAACTGGTAATCGAACCGGGCGACACCGAAATTGAACGCGGCTCGGCGCTCACGGTCGTGGCACGATTTCCAGGCATCGTGCCAACTCGCGCCGTGCTGGAATTTATCGATGCACAGAATGTTGCTCGTCAATTGGCGATGACAGAAACTGTCGATGCCGGAGTCTTCGCAGCACGCATGGAAGAAATATCCAGTGACGGCGTCTATCGAGTGCTCTATGACGATGGCGAAGCTCAGTCCATGGAACCACGGATATCATCGGATTTCAAAGTGGCAACCTATGTGCGACCGAAACTGGAGCAGGCAGATGCAATCGTCACGCCGCCGGCATGGTCGGGCCGACCTCAGGAAACGATCGAGGATGTCATGCGGATGACTGTGACAGAAGGCTCGACGGTCGTGCTGAAACTGCGACTCAACAAGCCCGTGGCGCTTGCGGAGCTGCATCCGAAAGACGGACCTGCAATTGTGCTGGTGTCAACCTCCAGTGATCCGACGATCGTGGAGACAACGATGGTGGTGACCGACAACAGTGCGTGGACAGTGCAGTTACAGGATACAGACGGCCGCACGCCGACCGACGAAGAACAAATCTCCATTAAGGTGAGTCGCAATCAGCCGCCGCAATTGAAAGCCACGTTCCCCGGCAAAGACACGAACGTCTCGCCATTGCAGGAATTTCTGGTCGAGGCCAAAGCGAGCGACGATTTCGGCATCGTGGGTTTCGGAGTGCAGTATTCTCTGTCGGGGGGTGAGCTGAAAGATGTGGCCCTGAAGCACGACGAGGGCCCGGCCATTTCAACTGCTGACGCAACCGCTGAGACTTCAATCGCCGCTGTCCGGACGCCGCTGCTCAACGCCGTCATTTCACATCAAATCGAACTGGAGTTGCTCAAGGCGGCTCCGGACGATCTGGTCACATACTCCTTTTGGGCCAGCGACATCGCACCCGACGGCACGGAACGCCGCAGTTACAGTGACATCATGTTTGCTGAAGTACGACGGTTCGAAGAGATCTTTCGCGAGTCACAGCAGGGCGACCAACAGCAGCAACAACAACAACAACAACAACAACAGAATCAGCAACAGCAGCAAGGCAGTGCCGTTGATGGAGTGCTGAAGTTGCAGAAGGAGATCATCTCCGCCACATGGAATACAATTCGCGCGGAAGCAGAAAAACGGAAGGACGGTTCATTTGCAGCAGACGTTGGAGTGATCGCAGAATCGCAGGGTCAAGCGCTCGAGCAGCTTGACGCGGCCATGGAGGAGCTTGCCGGTGATCCAAAAACGGCAGCATTGGCCGAGAAGGCTAAGTTCGAGATGACGTCCGCCCGACAAAAGCTGGACGACGTTCGCAACAGCACAGAATCCGCCCGGCTTCCTGATGCGATGTTGATCGAACAATCCATCGTGCAGACGCTGCTGAAAATGCGAGCGGCCGAGTTTCAGGTGCGCCAGCAGCAGCAACAGCGGGGCGGAGGTGGTGGCGGCGGAGGTGGCAGTGCGTCTCAACAACAGTTGCAGCAACTGGAATTGGACAACAAACGCAATCGCTACGAAACCGAACAACAGGCACAACAGCAGCAGGAGCAGTCTCAACAACAACGTGAACAGGTTCAGGTGCTGAACCGTCTGAAAGAGCTGGCTCGCCGCCAGCAGATGGTGAATGAACGCCTGAAGCAACTTGAATCCGAACTGCGTGCTGCAACGACCGACAAGGAGCGTGAAGAAATCGAACGTGAACTCAAACGCCTGCGTGACGAGCAACGTGAAATGCTCCGCGACGTGGACGAACTGAGCGAACGAATGGAGCAGGCAGCGGATCGCCAGAAACCTGAATCGGCTCAAATGCAGCAGCAGATGGAACAGGCTCGCGAAAATGTGCA
>JAYSPO010001529.1:0-11289 GCA_043722015.1 Candidatus Kuenenia sp.
GCCGCGTGAAGTCATGCGTGATTTTTCTCGGGGGCTGTTTGCTGTATTTTCTGGCATGCCGACGTTTGAGCCTTGTGTTTGAGTGGGTGTTTTTGGGCGGCTTCTTCGCTGCTGTGCCGTTCTCACTGGCCGCCAGACACCTTTTGAGGGCTCGCCGTTGGTATCCACTCTGGCAAGTACTCGCCACAGCCTTGGCCTTCGCAGCATTTTTCTGGTCGCCGGTCGTCTATCTGTATCTTCGCGTGCGATGAAGATGGAACGCCAGGAATCACTGTGGAACAGTAGAATTACGGTAGAAGTTCAGGCTTCTGGGGAGGTATCCTGACCCGTCCGCGTGAACGCATGACTCCAGACATGTGCCTTGTGCCGGTTCGTGTGAAATGTTTGAGTCCAGTTTCTGAAGAGTCGCTAACTATGAATGACAAGTCCCTGCATGACGCACGCGCCAATTTTCTTCGTCGGCGATGGTTTCTCAGGGACTGCGGTCTGGGCTTGGGATCTATTGCTGCCGGAGCCTTGCTGGCGCAGGATTCTGCGGCTGCGACGTTGAGCGATGGGGAGTCTCCGAATCCACTGGCTCCCCGGGAACCGCATTTCCCCGGCAAAGCCAAACGTGTGATCTACATGTTCCACGCGGGGGCGCCGAGTCATCTTGATATGTTCGACAACAAACCGGAATTGACAAAACGCGACGGACAGTTGCCTCCGGCAGAACTTCTGAAAGGATATCGAGCGGCGTTCATCAATCCGAATTCCGCGTTGCTCGGCCCGAAATTCAAATACGAAAAGTATGGTCAGTGCGGGATGGAACTCAGCGAAGTGCTGCCTCACACGGCGAAACTCGCCGACGACATTTGTCTGATCCGGTCGATGCAGACGGACGCAGTGAATCACGCACCGGCTCAGATCATGATGAATACCGGATCGCAGCAGTTCGGTCGTCCGAGCTTTGGCTCATGGACACTCTATGGCCTGGGCAGCGAATCTTCCGATCTGCCTGGCTTTGTCGTGCTCACCAGTGCCAAGGGAACCAGTGGAGGTGCCAGCAACTATGGCAGCGGTTTTTTGCCGACGATGTACGGCGGAATTCCGTTTCGCAGCAAGGGCGACCCGGTCCTGTATCTGTCCAATCCGCCCGGGATCGATGAAGAGGCTCAACGCGTGTCCCTGGATTCACTGAATCGCCTGAACGCGTTGGAGTACAAAGCTGCCGGTGACCCGGAAATCACCGCACGGATTCAAAGCTACGAAATGGCGTACCGCCTTCAGACGAGTGCTCCGGAACTCATGAACCTGGGAAGTGAGTCGAAGGAAACATTGGAGCGATACGGAATTAAAGACCCCAACGAAGCCAACTATGCGCGCAACTGCCTGCTGGCGCGTCGCTTGATTGAACGTGGCGTGTGCTTTGTCCAATTGTTCCATGAAGCCTGGGATCAGCACGGGAACCTGACGGCCGGAGTCCGCCAGAATGCGCTCGACACAGATCAGGCCAGTGCAGCTCTGGTCGCTGACCTGAAAGAACGCGGATTGTTGCAGGACACGATTGTGGTCTGGGGCGGCGAGTTCGGTCGCACGCCAATGGTTCAGGGCGGAAACGACGGACGCGATCACCACAACCGCTGTTTCAGCCTCTGGCTGGCGGGCGGAGGTATCAAGTCAGGGCATATCTACGGCCAGACGGACGAGCTGGGTTTTAACGTCAGCGAAAATCCGGTGCATGTACACGATCTGAATGCAACTCTGTTACATCTTCTGGGCTTCGACCACACGCGCCTGACCTACCGCTTTCAAGGACGTGACTACCGCCTGACTGATGTGCATGGCAACGTTGTCCAAGGCATTCTGTCGTAGTTGCAACGCATGCAGGTCAGACCGTTATTTCGCTGGAAATCGCCAACCGTCCGGCACACGAGCGTTCTTGCGAACGCAGGGGATTCCGTCGCGGACGAGTACTTCTCCGAAGTCGCAATCCGAAGATGGTGCTTCACTGGCCACGATTCTGGCGTTGCGACCGATGCAGACGTTTTTATCCAGCATCGCACCATCAATGTAAGCACCATCACCGATGCCCCAGACGGCTGCTGAGTCGCCAAATGAATACAAATGGTCGTCGGTTGTCGGATAAAAATCGGCACCCATGAGGACGGAATTCTTCAGCGTGACGTCCTTCCCGATGTGCGTCCGCATCCCGACGACAGATTTTTCGATGATCGTGCTGGTGCCGATGAAACAGCCGTCTGCAATCAAACTGTCACGCACGGTGCAGGACGCCATTCGTGTCGATGGCAGAAAGCGTGGCCGCGTGAAAATGGGTGCGCGGCGATCCGCGAACAGGAATGGAGGATTTGCATCCGTCAGGGCCAGATTGCAGTCGTAGAATGCTTTGATCGTCCCAATGTCTTCCCAGTAGCCATCGAACAGATGCGTCTGAACATGGTGATTACGAATCGCCATCGGAAAAATGTGCTGACCGAAGTCGTCATGGCTGGTGGATTCCAGCAAATCGACAAGCAGATCGCGGTTCCACAAATAAATTCCCATGCTGGCCAGATACTCGCGCCCGTTGGCTTCGATCCCCTTGCTGTCAATCCATGCAGCGGGGGTACGAACTTTTTCGAGCGACGCATCGTCCTGTGGCTTTTCCACGAAATCGATAACCCGGCCAGTATCGTTCAACTGCATAATCCCAAAACTGCGCGCGGCATCGGCGTGGACCGGGACCGTGGAAATTGTCACATCCGCGTTCGCGTTGAGGTGCGTCGCCAGCATCTCATTGAAATTCATGCGGTAGAGCTGATCGCCGGACAGAATCAACACGTACTTGATGCCATACTCCTTCAGAAATCGCACCTGTTTACGGACGGCATCGGCAGTGCCCTGATACCAATCGGCACCTTCCAGAGTCTGCTGCGCCGCGAGGATTTCCACGAAGCCATTGTGAAACAGGTCAAAATTGTAAGTCTGACGGATATGCCGGTGCAAACTGACGGAATTGAACTGTGTCAGCACGTACATCCGGTTGATGCTGCTGTTGATGCAGTTTGAAATCGGGACGTCGATGAGTCGATACTTTCCGCCCAGCGGCACGGCGGGCTTAGATCGATATTCGGTCAGCGGCATCAATCGCGTTCCCTTACCGCCTCCAAGAATTAAGCCGACCGTGTGACGCATGATGTCATCCCTGCTGTAATGTATGTGGCTGAGCTCAACCGTTTCAGTGCGGAGCTTAATGGATTCAATTACGATTCGAAAAGGAACCGAGCCGACATCTTTTGAACATGCGATGAATTTCGACTGTTCCAGGTTTTCACTTCGCTCCGCACGGCGGATCGCATATGCTGAACAAAGCATCAGCGCCGCAGGCATCCGGCGACTCATTCCGTTTGACGTTTCACCACGAATCCAGCCAGCATGAAACAGACTCAATCATCACCCCATACGCAACATGCCCGGCGAACGTTTCTACAAAATTCCGCACTCGGGCTGGGGGGCGTCGCGCTCTCGACACTGCTCAATCATGAATCCACTGCCGCTGAACGCGCGATGGCGTTGCGTGATTCCCATTTTTCGCCTCGCGCGAAAAATGTTATCTTTCTTTTCATGGCGGGAGGACCCAGTCAGCTCGAATTGTTCACTCCCAAGCCTGTGCTGAATCAGTATCACGGGCAAGCGCCTCCCGCGAGCATGACGGAGGGGCGTCGGTTTGCTTTTCTGCCGGCCGATGCCAAATTGCTGGGATCAAACCGGCATTTCGGACGCTGGGGTGACTGCGGCATGGATCTGAGCGAACTGCTGCCTCATCATCGGGCCATCGTCGATGACGTCTGTTGGGTGCGCAGCGTGGCGACTGATGTCTTTAATCATGGACCAGCAAAGCTGTTTATGAATTGCGGGTTTCAGGCACCGGGGCGTCCGAGTCTTGGATCGTGGGTGACATACGGTCTCGGCAGCGAATCGAACAGTCTGCCTGGTTTTGTGGTCTTGCAATCCGGCCCTCGTGGACCTCGCGCGGGCAACACATTATGGTCGAGCGGATTTCTGCCGACCAGTCTGCAGGGCGTTCCATTCCGCAGCAAGGGCAATCCAATTCTGAATCTTTCCAATCCGCCAGGGATCACGCGGGATGCTCAGCGCGATTTCACAGACACGGTCGGACAGCTCAATCGCCTGCGACTGGCAGAAGTCGGAGATCCGGAAATTGAAACTCGCATCAGCGCGTACGAAACCGCATTTTCAATGCAGATGGCAGCTCCGGAACTGACTCAGCTGGAAGCGGAATCCAGATCGACACTCGAGATGTACGGTGCGGTCCCCGGCAAGGCGTCTTTTGCCAACAACTGCCTGCTGGCGCGACGTCTTGTGGAACGAGGCGTGCGTTTCGTCCAACTGTACCATACGGACTGGGATCATCATGGCGGCAAGGGCGCAGATCTGGATGTGGCATTGGATGGTGTCTGCCGCGAAGTGGATCAGGCGGCGGCCGCGTTGGTGCTGGATCTGAAGGCGCGTGGGTTGCTCGACGACACGCTGGTGATCTGGGGCGGAGAATTTGGTCGCACGCCGATGGGCGAACCTCGCGAGTCTACCGGTCGCGATCATCACGTCGATGCATTCACGATGTGGCTGGCGGGGGGCGGCGTGAAGCGAGGCCACATCTTCGGGGCGACGGATGAAATGGGTTTCGGTCCCGTGGAAAACCGCGTGCATGTCCATGATCTGCATGCGACGATTCTGCATCTGCTGGGGCTGGATCATAAACGGTTGACCTACCGGTCGCAGGGACGAGATTTTCGCCTCACCGACGTGCATGGAGAACTCGTCAACGGAATCCTTGCATGACACTTAAAAACGCCTCCGCAAAGCTGAGCCCGATCCGATGCTGAGCCCATCTGTCCTTTCCGCACAGGATTTTGCGGAACTCAAGTATTCCCTGCCCGAAGCGGGTCGCTGGCATGAATTGCATGATGGTCAAACCGTGATGCTGTCGGCTCCCGATGACGTACACGGCACGATTGTGCTCAATCTGTCCCGCGCGTTGGCGGAATGGTTTAAGAAACAGCCACAGCAGACGCGAGGCTATGCATGTCACGATCTGGGTTTGCATGTGCATTCAGAACCGGACACGGTCTACGTGCCGGCGATGAGCATTTTCCGTGAGGGCAAGCCGTTCGGCCAGTTTGACAACGTGATCGCGACAGAAATCCCCCGCATCGTGATTGATGTGGCTTCGTCGAATGATCGCCGATGTGACATGCGATTACGCACAACAGCATACATGAAACACGGCGTCGAATGCGTCTGGGTGCCTGATCCGTTCAAGAAAGAGGTCCAGGTCATTCGCCGCGCCAGCCACACGCTGTCATTGGGCAAATGGCAGATGCTGGAAGTCGGTGACCTCCTGCCCGGCTTCACGATGTCCGTCGAAAATGTCTTCGTGCAACCGAAATGGTGGGATGAAAAACCGCCGGAGTTTTAGCAGGATCCCGATGACCGGTTCTTTCCGCCTGAAAGGACTCGCGGCTCCGCCGTTGTCAATGGCCGCAAAAGAACGCAGTGATCGCAAAGAACAGCGAAATCAACGTCGAAGGATTGCTGCCTGATGAGTCGCGTCGTTCTGAGAGCGCATACTTCTTGATCTGGAAGCGGTAGCTGCCGAAATTGATGAGAAGGCCATGTTCGATGCGCGACGACTTGAGATAGCCAAGTAGTTGAGCGATGTGCTCATCGGATAAACTCTTAGCGGCCTTCAGTTCAATGATAAGACTGTTTTGCACATACAGATCAGCAAAATATTCGCCGACAACGGTCCCATCTTCATCTTGTACCGTGATTGGATGTTGCTGCTTGACATCCAAACCCAGCTTTCGAAGGCGGTGTGCCAGTGCATTCTCATAGACCTTTTCGAGATGTCCATGGGCATGGTAGCTGTGAACTGCATACGCGGTTTCCCGAACAATGTCACAGAGTTCAAAAATGGTCGTCATGCTTTGCCTTTCTGAGTTTTCTAAGTCAAGGTTGGCCGCAAAAGAACGCAGAGATCGCAAAGAGAATGAATGAATCTGCGGGGGCTTCACTCACATATCTGCCTTCCGCCGTTTTTTTTTGCGATCTCTGCGATCTTTTGCGGCTATTCAATCTGTCCCACAGAATAGCCAATTGGATTTTCTGACGATAACATGCAGCCTCCGTTTCCGCCTGTTTTCAATGGAGGCCACTGTTATGCAGAAGTGGTTCGTGTGTGTTTGCCTGACGATGTTGTGCTGGTCTTCGGCGATTGCCGGGGACGCTCGGAAGAATGTGCTGTTCATTATCTCCGATGACCTTAACAACCTGCTGGGTTGTTATGGTGACCCGCAGGTCAGGACGCCGAATATCGATCGTCTGGCAACGCGAGGCGTGCTGTTCAACAAAGCGTACTGCTCGTTTCCGCTTTGTGGCCCGAGCCGAAATTCGATACTCACGGGCTTGTACCCCAACAGTACCGGCATCCAGGCAAATGGTCAGGTCTTCCGCCAGACCATTCCCAACCAGCTGAGTATGCCGCAGGCGTTTCGACAGCAGGGCTATTTTGCGGCCCGAATCGGGAAGCTGTATCACTACAACGTACCGAATTCGATAGGCACCAACGGACACGATGATCCGGGATCGTGGGAAATGGAACTCAATCCTGCCGGCGTCGATCGCCTCGAAGAACATCCGCACATTTTCAGCCTGACAAAAAATCAGTTCGGCGGAACACTCAGTTGGTATGCGTCGCCGAAGAGTGACGAGCATCATACCGACGCGATGATGGCGAAAGATGCGGACTGGGTGCTGGAACGTTGTGCCCGGGAAAAACAGCGTCCGTTTTTTCTGGCGGTGGGCTTCTTTCGTCCGCACACGCCGTACGTTTCGCCGAAGACTCCTTACTTTGACATGTATCAAGAATCAGAAATGCCTGTGGTGCGGGGGATTGAAGAAGATCGAGCGGACATTCCGGCGGCGGGTCTTGCAAGTCAGAAAAAGGAGCAGGAACAAATGACCGACGAACTTCGCCGACAATGTCGACAGGCATACTACGCCAGCGTCAGCTTCATGGACACTCAGGTCGGAGTTGTTGTGGACTCGCTTGAACGTCAAGGGCTTGCTGACAACACGGTGATCGTGTTTACCAGTGACCACGGGTATCACATGGGCGAGCATGGACTGTGGCAAAAAATGAGCCTCTTTGAGGAAAGTGCCCGCGTGCCGATGCTGATCGTGGCACCGGGAATGTCTAAAGGCACGATCTCCGAGACTCCTGTGTCGCAGATCGATTTGTTTCCGACACTGGCGGAACTTTGCCATGTCAGGGTTCCGGACAACCTGCAGGGGCAGAGTCTGGTTCCGATGCTCAAAGATCCGTCACACACCGGACGCGGCTGGGCTCTGACGCAGGTGACACGCGGAGGCAAGCGTCGTAATGCAAAGACCGGCACTGAAGCCGATGGACCGTACTTTGGATATTCGCTGCGCACCCCACGTTGGCGTTACACTGAATGGGACGGCGGGGATGCTGGTCGGGAACTCTATGATCATGACCATGACCCGCGCGAGTTGACAAACCTTGCGGGAAATGACGAACATGTGGCGACAGTGGATGAACTGGCGCTCGCCTTAAAGGACGCCGTGGCATCGACACTACCTCCCGATGGAAAGATTCCGGAGATACAGACAGGCACATGGGCTCCTCTGCTTGTGGACCCATGAGTGCCCTTTGAAACATCGTCTCTTCAACAACAATACTCGAAAACACCAACAACCAGGGAATCACGTATGAGCCGGTCCAGACTTCCACGACGTCAGTTTTTGACTCAGTCCGCCGTTGCGGCGACTGCCATGTTTGCCATGCCATCCATTGTGCGCGCGGCCACGATCCGGCAGGAGTTACACGTTGCGGCAATTGGCGTCAACGGAATGGGATGGTCGGACTTATCCAATATCGGATCTCACGCCAGTGTGAAATTTGTCGGTTTCTGCGACATTGATGCGGCTCGATTTGACAAAGCAGACGCAGCGTTTGCGGGCGTGCCGCACTTTGCCGATTATCGCCAACTCCTGGCTGACCTGGGCGACAAAGTGGACGCAGTGATTGTTTCAACGCCAGACCACATGCATGCTCCGATTGCGATGGCGGCCATGAAACATGGAAAGCATGTCTACTGTCAAAAACCGCTCACGCATACGGTCTGGGAATCACGTCAGATGCGACTGCTGGCGGAACAGAAGAAATTGACGACTCAGATGGGAAATCAGATTCATTCAAACGCTGAATACCGTCAGGGAGTCAAGCTGATTCAGGACGGAGCGATTGGCAAAATACGTGAAGTGCATTCGTGGGTCGGCGTGCAAGGGCGGCAATACTGCAATCGCACAGATCGACCTGCAGACGCGCCTGTTCCTGCAGGCGTCAATTGGGATCTTTGGCTGGGAGCGGCACCCGCACGTGCGTTTGCTGCGGACGTCTATCATCCGTTCAAATGGCGTGACTGGCAGGATTTTGGATCGGGAGCGCTGGGAGATTTCGGGTGTCATATTCTTGATCCGGTATTCACCGCATTGGGAATTCGGGCGCCCATTTCTATCGAAGCCGCGAATGATGGAACAACATCGGAAGTCTGGCCGGGCCCGGAAACACTGACGTTTGAATTCCCCGGCACGAAATATACCGTGGGAAGCACGATCAAAGTCATCTGGCGTGACGGTGGACTCAAGCCGCCGACAGAACTGGCTCAGCTGCCTGCCGGCACGGAGTTGCCACGTGAAGGATCGTTGTTCATCGGTGAAGGCGGCGTGATGGTTCTGCCACACGTTGCAGCGCCGCTGTTGTATCCGCAGGCAAAGTATGCCGACTTTAAGATGCCGGATGTCAAGGGCACCAGTCACTGGCACGACTGGGTTGATGCGGTGATCGCGGGACAGAAAACTACCGACGGTTTCGAATACGCCGGTCCACTTTCTGAAACCGTGCAACTCGGCAATATCGCCGCGCGATTGCCCGGCACGAAACTTGAATGGAATACAGAGACAATGGCAATCACCGGGCACGAGAACGCTGCGGCGATGCTGACAAAAAGTTATCGGCCGGGGTTTGAAGTCGAAGCAGTAGGTTAGGGGCGGCTCTTTGAGACAAAGTGCCTGGCAGCAGCCATAACTCCCATTATTCCTATTACTCCCATTGGAATTATGGGAATCATGGGATGTATGGGACTTATGTTCCATTCAGCCAGGTGGGCGGCAAGTCAATAGAAAGACCACGACGTGTATCATCGAAAGTTCTTTGGCCTGGCACTTGCCTGCGTACTGTTGACGTCAATGGCAGTCTGTGCCAATGACGATCCCGCAGTTGTGCGGCACGAATTCATCTACGAAACGGCTCCGTATCCGGAATGCCATGCCTCGACGATTGTCGAAACTCCCGCCGGGATGGTGGCAGCATGGTTTGGCGGTACGGAAGAAAAGCATCCCGATGTGGGCATCTGGGTATCACGCCACAGTAACGGCAAATGGTCGCCCTCTGTCGAAGTCGCCAATGGAATTCAGTATTCACTGACTGACGGGACTGTGCATCGGCATCCGACATGGAACCCGGTGCTGTTTCAATATCCCGACGAACCTTTGCTGTTGTTCTGGAAATGCGGTCCAGCGCCGGACAACTGGTGGGGCATGATGAGTGAGTCAGCCGACCACGGCGAGACATGGTCAATGGCTCGAAGACTGCCTGAACACATCGACGGCCCTGTCCGCAACAAACCGATCCTGCTGAAGGACGGCACGTTACTTTGTGGCAGCAGTACAGAATTCGATGGCTGGCGAGTCCACTTTGAACGCACGCAGGATCATGGCCGAACATGGCAAAGAACTCCTGCGATCCATGACGGGAAAACGTTCGGCGCGATTCAGCCAACTTTGTTGCGGCATCCGGATGGATCGATTCAGGCACTGTGTCGTAACCGTGACGGCGATGGTCAGATTCTTTCTACAATGTCCTCGGATCAGGGACTGACCTGGAGCGATCTTGAAGCGATCAATCTACCCAATCCCAATAGCGGGATAGATGCCGTGACGCTTCAGGATGGCCGTCACCTGCTGGTCTACAATCACACCCATCGCAACAAGGGAACGCCACGCGGGCGGGAAATGATCAACGTCGCTGTCAGCGAAAATGGCATCGACTGGAAACCTGCATTGACCCTTGATCGCGAAGCAAAGGCAGAGTTTTCCTATCCGGCAGTGATCCAGGCGGCGGATGGCAACGTCCACATCACTTACACATGGAAACGACAAAAAATACGGCATTTTGTGCTGAATGCCTCCAAATTGACGCTCAAGGACTGGAACGGCGGTGCTTGGCCTGAATAGCAATTCCCCGCGAATTGAAGGCCTTGCGGATGTCGGTATGCCGCGTGCGGGGCAGAGTTGCGTTCGATTGTGAAATTGGGCGGGCGAGGCTGCAAAACTCAAGTCGACGGTTTCAAGATCCGGGGTTAGACTTTGTACGAAGCTTCGCTTCGGCAAAACAAACAACTGCCACAACATCCACGAGACAACCTGCGGCAACGGACGCAGCCAGGGATTAAAAAGTCGTACCGATGGGAATTGAAAACAGAGAATACCTGCGCGATGAATATGACGATACTGCAGGCTCGTTTCGCAGGCCTTCGTCAAAGCCGATGACGGTCATTCTGGTGGTCGTCACTGTGGCGGTCTTTGTACTGCAACTCATGACCAGTCGATCCGGTGGTCCGCCGGGAGCTTCGACGTCTCTCGTGCAGGAATGGCTGGCGCTCAACTTTGAAGACGTGTTGATGCGTGGACAGATCTGGCGACTGTTGACGTACGCCTTCTGTCATGACCAGAGTAAGTTACTACACATCGTGTTCAACATGATGGTGCTGTATTCCATCGGTGGCGTGCTGAGGCAACTGCTGGGTGACCGGGAGTTCCTGTGGTTCTATCTGGTCGCCGCTGTCTTCGCAGGCATGTGCTCACTGGTATTCTACCGCCTGGTTGGCATCAACGCGCAGATTATCGGCGCGTCCGGGGCCACGATGGGCGTCTTCTGCCTCGTCGCTTTGCACTATCCGAGACAAAAAGTTCTGCTGATGGGTATCATTCCCATTGAGTTCCGCTGGTTGCTCGCCGCCTTTGTGGCGATCGACACTCTGCCGATGATCAACCAGGTGGCGGCCGCGTTGCAAGATAGGCAAACGGACTCTCGGATTGCAAATTCCGCACATATCGGCGGACTGATTTTTGGTTTCCTGT
>JAYSPO010001530.1:0-1523 GCA_043722015.1 Candidatus Kuenenia sp.
CCCCCCCGACGGGATTTCAACCGCTCACTCATACGTGGATGACAAAATGCGGAGTTGATTTTGGACGGGTGCTTAAGGCGAGCGGAGGGATGTCAATCCCCTGATGTAGCAATCAAAACGCCGAGAAACAGGGCACTTAGAACCGGTCCAGAATCAACATCGTGGGATGTGTGATGTTTCCCGCTTTTCGTTTTGTTCCGGCCCAACGGGCCATTCGTTCTGATAGCCTGGCCCATCGGGCCAGGAAACCTGCCCTGACGATCTCCAAAGGCCCAACGGGCCGACCATTCGCCGTCAAGGACCATCGTTTGGCATCGAACTGTCGGCCCCTTGGGCCTTCAACGTCATGTTTTGTTTTCGCTTCCAGGGCCGATGGCCCTGGCTATTTGAACTGCTGGCCCTTTGGGCCGAAACAATAAAAACTTCCAAAACACGGAGTAGTTTCTGGACCGGTTCTTACGTACCCCGCTCGCCAGTCGGATTCCTTATGCCCACGCCATTGGATGGAACTCCCGTTGCTGCGTTTTTGAAGATTGAACTACCATTCCCGGCCACCCCAAAACGCAACTTTGACAAAGCACTGGACTTTGCCGGATGTTTTCTTGCTGAGCAGATTCACCAATTCGATCACATGGATCTGCATTGTCGTGACTACCGGCATGCTGACTCTTCCGGGCTGCGCGACGACACCGTACATTTTCGGGTCAGCAAAGTCGTATCACACGTCAGAAGAGTTGGCGGCATGCAATCAGACTCAGATCGAACGCGGCAAGCCGAACGTCGTCGTTGATTCTCTGGGCTGGGTGTGGGGAATTCCGGGGAAAATTCTCCTGTTGGATCGGCGTGTCGAGAATCATCGCATTGATTCTCAGACCGAAGCGGCGATTGCGGCGTATCTGCACGACAACGAACTTTCGACAGTCAAAGTCCGACTCAATCAGTATCGTCCGCTTGACGACTGGAATCGCCTGGCTGCCAACAAATCCGTCGGCGCCGGCTGGCGTTATACATTCGGCGCAGTCGTTGTGCTGGGTGAGACAATTTTTCCCGGACGAGTGTTTGGGAGCGATCACTACAATCCGTACTCAAACACGATTCATCTTTATTCCAACGTGCCCGCGTTAGCTCTTCACGAAGCTGGCCACTCTAAAGATTACGCACGTCGCAAATGGAAAGGCACATACGCCGCTACCTATTTCCTGCCGCTCGTTCCGCTCTATCAGGAAGCCATCGCCACAAACGATGCGCTGGGTTATGTGATGACAACGGGCGATCTTCAGGCCCGACAGGAAGCATACAATATTCTGTACCCGGCATACGGTACATACGCCGGCAACGCGATCTCCGGGGTCGTTCCAGGAGGATACTTTGTCGGAGTGATCGGTGGCCACATCGTGGGTCGCTGGAAATCATGGGACCTGACCAGAAAAGGTGACGCCGACAATGATGCCTTTCTGCACAGTCGCCAGCCTGCAGCGATCGATTAATGCTTTGTCGGTCATGGATCGACCGGTTGTGTGCCA
>JAYSPO010001531.1:0-1303 GCA_043722015.1 Candidatus Kuenenia sp.
GACGTTTTGCACTCTGGGCAGGTTTGACGGTGGCGACCGCAACCCACTGACAGAGTTTCGAATCCCAACGTTGCTGAACACGAATGATTCCGCCCTTTCCATCTGACTCATTCCGGATCGTCGTCGTGCTTTTCCTGTCTGCACCGACCACCATTCTAAGTTTACGATTGACCTTTTTCATTTTTGAATCCTCATCTGAAAACCTATTCGCCGGCAACACATATTGCCGGCCCGAAAGTGTGCCACCCCTCCCGATCCTGCAGGGACTGCAAAAGCCGAGTCCCCGGCCGCTTTCCGAATTCCTTGTTTCACTGCCACGCTCTACGCGGCATCCGCGGATTGCCCTTTGAGTCTGCAGCGTTGCCGAAGTATTTCGACCGAAATAATTGGATCAAAAGAGCCAGCCCTTCGCACAATGTGCGAACCATCGTTGAGGACTGACTCGAAGGTTTCTGCCAGGAACAGAACACCTGTTCCCGCAGCGAACAGAAGCGACCGGCCACACGATGGCCACATGATTGCCGGACCGCGCCAAAAGCATCCTTACGACACCTGCTTCCTTACAAACTCGACTAGGTCATTCGCCGCCGCCTCTTCAGCGGAATCAGTCGAGTCATTCCCAGCGAGCAACGCAGAGAATGAACGACACGCGGCGCTGGCTGCGTCAAGTGTGGTTTGTGCTTCGCGCACTGGCTGAGTAGCTCTGACTTGCACCTTGAAAACCGTTTCGACCGCATCACTGACGCCAGCTTTCCGCAGACTCTTTTCAGCGGCGCGCCATGCCGTTTCAAATGCCGCCCGTGCCGCTTCCTCAGCTGCCTGTGGTGCGCCAACCATACCACTGATGATTGATCGGCGTGATTCCGCCAGCTTCACGCGCTGTTGTAGCAATCCGAGAAGTCGAGACTGCCGTTCGTCCCGCTGCTTCAGAATCTTCGCGTGTGTCATCCCGCTGGCCTGTTCCAGCGAGACACACGATTTTTCAAGTTCCCGTTGGATGTCCGACGAGTTCTGAGAGACCGACGCGTTGAAATCCTCAATCGGTTTACGATCTGCCAGGAATTCCAGGCCGTTCCCTAATTTGAGGGCCATGGCGACTTCATTGATTTTTGCGACTGAGAGCATGTGGTGTTTTCCAAACTGAAAACAAAGATTGTCACTGCCCGAAATGACAGTGACGAAGAATTCGAGCACGGCACTGTGTCGTACTCCAAAGTTCAATCGGCATCCCATCAGGAATGCGTTATGGTCCCTTCAATCGACCGCACAGAAACCCAAACCGTTGAACCATCGCGAAGCACGA
>JAYSPO010001532.1:0-1097 GCA_043722015.1 Candidatus Kuenenia sp.
ATGACAGCCCGAACGATTCGGGCTGTCTGATTTTGATCCGCAGCGAATTGCCACGGATCTCAAGCCGCACACCATGTGCGGTGATCATCACGGCGGAGCGTGATGACGATCTTGAACGGCTCAGCGAAGTTCTATGCCGAGCTATTCACAATTCGGACAGAGACCAATGAAGTTCTCGCCTACATTGTTTGGGACAAAACGAATACGAAACCAGCCGGCATCAACCGCTTCGTAATAGCTGCCGGGGCCATCGACATCGCAGTTGCAGCACGACAGCGTGAACGGAACTCCGTGAGGAATTCCATCCGGATCGTTGAGCACCTGATTCGCCAGATCCAGAGCGTATCGGCACGCAGCCTGAGCCACAGTTCGATTCCATTCCGAGCCAAGCGACCGTGGCGGCTCGCTGGAAACACCATCCACAGCCTTCCTAACCGCAGACGTTTCCGGCGGGAAGCCGCCACGGTCCATCCACTGCAGCAGTCCATCAGCAAGATCGCGAACGCGGTCCCAGTCGAGCTGATGAAAGGCATCCATCAATTCCTGCCACGCCACTTGAGGATCCATGTTGTGTACTCCTGTGTCTGAAACACCTCCTTCGTTCTGAGAGATACAAGGCTGAAGATTTCCGAGCCGACGATCGGCACGGACAGCCTTTTCCGGATCAAACGTTGTCAGTCCAGAGCGCATTCCTTCGTCGAGCTGATCGAAGAACGACCAGTCGCCGTAATACATGCCGTCGTAGTAGATAAACTCCTCAACGAGATTGAGACAGTATCCGTCATCACCGAACTTGATTTCGCAGCCGTAAGTCATATGGAAAAATGAAAACGGTCCGAAGGTCGGACCGTCTTCTCCCCAGCCGTCGAGCTGTTCATCCGGATGCCGGTGACCGTGCCAGAGTCTGAGCCAGGGCATGGTTCGTCTCCTGCTAAACCGTCAGGGTCAACAGACGACCGATCCGCGAATCCATCTCGGCTCGATCACCGGCATGTCGGATTCGCCCGGAGATGCGGGTGAGCGCATCCACGAGAGCAAACACCGTGAACCGTGATCCATTGGCCGCGACCATATTGAGAGCTTCGCGAATGGAATTC
>JAYSPO010001533.1:0-3869 GCA_043722015.1 Candidatus Kuenenia sp.
GTCCGGAACACCGCTCCGCCATGCCTCCCGAAACCTCACCACAAGGTCTGAATCACCGATTGGTACCGGAATGTCGTCAGAGAAGGACACATGATCGAGACAATCCGCGATGCTCGATGTCTCCGAGGCATCGATCTCCGACTCGGCTGCTTCCGCATTCGATGTGGTTTCACTTTCTTTCGGTAACTCGCTGAACACCGGGACTTGTGGAATCGTCGAACGGCAACAGGGACAGACGCCATCCCTCGTGGGCATGACATGAGTTCCGCAAGTGTCGCACTTGATAATCATCGATCAACCTCCACCACGAGATACCGATTACTTTGCTTCTTTGCGGGCCTCCGCAGGTCGATTTCCATTCTAAGCCGGCCAGCCCTGGCCGCGATGCAGGCTTCGTGGCCTCCTGCGCCGAATTTCATTTTGCGTCAGCAATCCGGTTCAACATCATCCGGAATTTCAATGCTGCTTCCACTGCTGCGAAGGGTTCTTTTTGTGTTTCTGTCTGATATGGCGTGTCCGAAGTGTTTTGCCGCAACGCGGCACAATGTGAAAGCCTGGGGCATCGCCCCAGGAAAGAGGCAACCTCGAACAGGAAAGCCCTGAAAGGGCGTGCGGAGGAGACACGATCCTTTCGCCCAGTTGGGCAACGCCGTTAAGGATTTTTGAGGCTGAAGCACGGGATTCGTCGAGGGCTAAATCGATGCTGCGTTTGAGCCACGACAGTGGCGGCAGGCTGTAGCCACGGGCGTGAGCCCGTGGTCAAGGGAATACGAGGAATTCTTAGTCCTGAAGGGACGACATGAAACCAACTCCGCCGTCATTCCTGTCGTCCCTTCGGGACTTCTGACGCTTCTTCATCGTGAACCACGGGCTCGCGCCCGTGGCTACATTCTGCCGTCCCTCCGGGACTAAGTCGCATGCAATTGATGGACTGGCCGATTACGCTTTCAGGCAAAGTTCAATACGTGGTCGTCAGTCAGAGAACTGGCGAGCGGCATGCGTCAGCTTGCCGGTACGAGAACGAAGTACCGGAGGGCTGACGCCACTCCGCTCGCCGGTCTCATTATTGGCCGCGTGGAATATCACTTTCCTCTCTTAGATATTTCCCCAGTTTCTTTAAGCCTCGTCGTAACAATCCCGAGACGGCATCCTCAGTTCGGCCGAGGTGCTGAGCGATCAGCCCTGTCATCGCCTTTCAAGAGTCCCTCGTGATGGCGTGAATTGTGCCGAAACTTCCCGGACGGTGGAGTGTTGTTTTTGCCTCCACAGTCAGCATAGACCACACACCGCTGACATTGGCTCGTTTGACCGCGTGCCCAGCGGGCCGCGCGAGCAGCGTCACTCGCTTAGTATTTCAAATTCGAAATTTCAAATAGAACAATCGCCTCCTGCACGGTCGCATCACAGCAGTATATCGCTTTGAGTCGCGATCGACTTGGCTCTATCCATGAGCCCCGAAAGGTCGAAAGTGTTGTCTGCACCGGTAGGGATGAACTCGGCAAACTGCCTGACATCATCGGCGAAGGATTTGACGTTGGCCACAAATTCAAGTCTGGCGGCATCCCGTTCGAATCGTTGCACCGCGTCGCTCAACACCTCAATCAGTTCATCAGGATCCCATGGCTTCGTGATGTAACGGTAAAGACCGCCCGTGTTAATCGCTTCAATCACAGCTTTAATGTCTGCATAACCCGTAAACACAATTCGGATCGCGCCGGGAAACTGTGTTTTCGCCAGACTCATCAGCTCAACACCCGTCATGCCGGGCATTCGCTGGTCTGTCATGATCACATGGATCGGATGCTCACGCAGAATCTGCAGCGCCTGCTCACCGGATTCTGCGGTGAACAGTTTGAAGTTGTGACGCAGTAACCCTTTCAGCGAAAAGAGCACGTCCGGTTCATCATCGACAATCAGGATGGGATGTTTTTCGTCAGTAGGCATGCTTTTTCCCTTCGGCTCTCCTCGGTAACCCTGTCACGCCAGTGGAAGGCATTGTCCGCTCGCAGTCTGCTGATTCGGAGATTCACGTAGGGCATGTGCATCGTCGGCGGCACACACCAGTTCTACATGCTTTTCCAAAATGGTGCGTTGCGCTGCGCTTCACGCACCATACGATGAAATCAACCGCCCGGCAGCTTCCGGTGTTTTGGTGCTTTTCCAGGAACAGTGGCGACTCACGCGATTCCCCTCATTAAGTATTCTTTGGGAAGGATAACACGAAATGTCGTTCCTTTCCCCGGTGCTGATTCAAATTCAATGGAACCACCGTGTTGCCGTACAATGCCATAGCAGATGGCAAGACCCAGTCCCTTGCCGGAACCCACCGGGCGCGTCGTAAAAAATGGTTCGAAAACGTGCCGTTGAATCGTTTCATCCATGCCGCCGCCATGGTCGGTGACCGCAATGCAGACGGACGAGCCCATTTCTGAGACGCCGACTTCAATCAGCCCGCTCGGCTCACTCGCCTGGATGGCATTCAGCAGGATGCAGTGCAGCACCTGATTGATCCTGGCCGGCTGGCCATGGATGCTCGGCTCACAATCGAAGTGTTTGCGAATCGTGAGTTGCTTCGCTTCACAGTCGAACGTCAGGATTCCCAGGACAGAATCGACGGCCGCCACAACATCCATCTCACCGACCTCGGCTTCATCGACATGTGCAAAATCCCGCAGGTTCTTCACGATGGCCCTGACACGCGCCAGGCCATCCAACGAAGATCGAAACAAGTGTGAGAGGTTTTCCCTGAGCCATCTCGAATCGCAATCCTTTTCTGCAGCTCTGAGACGAGTCGCC
The DNA here is from genome assembly GCA_043722015.1 of Candidatus Kuenenia sp. Lineage (GTDB taxonomy): Bacteria > Planctomycetota > Planctomycetia > Planctomycetales > Planctomycetaceae > SXXK01. Next base: position 2,797 of record JAYSPO010001533.1, read on the forward strand.
AGTTGCTCGTCCGCCTGTTCAATGGTCGGCAGACTTTCGCCATAGAGATCGACAAGTCTAAACAGTGCCTGTACGTCCCGCTCCAACACTGCCAGATTGTTTGACACGATTGCAATGGGATTGTTGATCTCATGCGCCATCCCGGCAGCTAACTGCCCGACGCCAGCCAGCTTTTCGGTTTGAACCAGTGCCGTCTGAGCTTCCATCAACTGCCGGTTTTTTTCCACCAGAGTTCGCTCGAGTCCGATAATACGTTCTCCGGCACGGAGACGTACCCTCAGCTCTTTGGGGTTGCACGGCTTTCCGAGGAAGTCGTCTGCGCCAGCCTCCATCGCCTCGACCAGATCTTCGCGTTCGGACCTGGCTGTCAGGAGAATAATATAGACGTATTCGGATCGCTCACAGGCCCGGATGCGGCGGATCAATTCGAGGCCGTCAACTTCCGGCATCATCCAGTCAGTCAGCACCAGCGGAAAGTGACACTGCTCAAACTCCCGCCATGCTGCGGCCCCGTCTTCGGCGATGGTGACTTCATAGCCCCAACTCTCAAGTTGCGCCGAGAGCAGCAGCCGCATCGTCATGCCGTCTTCTGCCAATAGCACTTTCATCGCGGGGACTCTCGGAGTTGTACGGGGATGCCCGGTCAACGAATCAGCGTGGACGATGGCGCGGGGATGGAGACATTGTACTGAAGTTTGCGTGTGAGGATATACAGTCTAGAGACCCCCGTGGCGGGGCGAACCAGGGAACGATGCGTGCGGACAGGGGACTGTCGTTCCAACGCTCGGTCAGTCGTGTCTTGATGAATCGGGTGGCCGGGGCTGGACTGAGCGGAGCGAAGGAAGCCCCGGGGTCTCTGGCTGCCGCCCTCCAACCCCGGCCACCCATCAATCCATTGCTGGCAGAGCACTCGTCCTGATGCAAGCGACAGCCATATGGAGTGCGGCGACTTATCGCCGCTTTGCCTTTCCAATACGGCATTTTTGTCAATCGGCGTGGGAAGACAGGAAACACTCCATTTCAATTTCAGGTGAAATCGGCAGAGCAAACGAACGTCGTTCCCAGAGCCAAAT
>JAYSPO010001534.1:0-2699 GCA_043722015.1 Candidatus Kuenenia sp.
CAAACTCGTCCATCATGACGGACAACCCATGACTGCGAACCCAACAGTCAGCGTGATTGTGCCCGCTTACAATGCGGAACGTACGATCGGCGAGACAATTGAGAGTGTCTTGGCGCAGTCCATGGGTGACCTGGAACTGCTCATTATCGATGATGGATCGCAGGACAACACCTTCAAAGTGGCGATGGAGTTGCAATCACGTGACCGCGAGCGGATTCGCGTCCTGCAGCATCCCGGTGGAGTGAACAGGGGCGTCGCAGTGTCCCGCAACCTGGCGCTGGATCATGCTCGTGGCAGATATGTTGCTTTCCTGGACGCGGACGATGCATGGCTTCCCCACAAGCTCGCTGTTCAGATGCAGGTCTTTCAAGAACGCCCCGAGGTTGGCTTTGTCTTTGGTGACACTCTGATTTGCCGTTCCCCAAGCCCCGATCTTCCGATGTGTCAACAGGAGTGCCATCGAGATCCCTTTCGACGCGATCTGGCGCAGATCTTTGACGGCGAACGCTTGTCGGCGGCCCAAGCTTTGTGCTTTGGAGTGCAACCTTACCGGTATATTCCCTCGCCAACACCCCTCATCAAACGGGAACTGTTCGAGGCGGGGTTACTGTTCGTCGGCCCGCCCCGGCTGAATCTGCAGTACGAAGACTATCTGATGTGGCTGTGTCTTTCGATGCGCTGTTCGTTCGTCGCAATCTCGGAACCACTGGCCATCTATCGCGTCCATGATGGATCCTTCACGGCAGCCTTTGGACGCACACACGGGCCAGTCGATCATTTCCGTGGCCTCGCAGAAGTCGAGCAAATCTTTCTGCAAGAATGCTCAACAGAACTCGATTTGGCAGGCTGGAAGCCAGGGTTGCAGCGACATCTGACCGACACGCTGCTCAGTTCCCTTCCGCGACTGACGTTTCGGAATGTCCTGCAGGTCGGGGTGTTGTGTACACGACGCGGTGCCGGATTCCGTTGGAGTGCCGGCGTCCTCCGTTGGATGGGAATGAAGCTGCGCTACTGCGCGTACAACGTGGGTCGCGCGATCTTTCGCAGGCGATCGGCTCTCCCTGACACCCACGAGGCGGACCAACGCGCCCCGCATCTGAATCAGAGCGTCCAGTTGCAGCGCAGTACCTCAGATGTTGAACAAAATTAGTCCACCCCTGAGTGGATGGATGTCCGAAGAAACTTCTGTCCACTTGCGATTGAACGAGGTGAACACTTGAGAATCGTGCAGATTCACTCGGCGGACGCGGGCGGTGGAGCGGAAGTCATGGCCGCCCTGCTGCACCAGGAGTTTCTGCGCGCCGGGCACGACTCCTGGATGTTGGTGGGATCGAAACGCGGAGACGATTCCCGAGTGCGTCCCACTCCGCGGGGACCACGCTGGCGCGGCGAGTTGCGCCTTCGCTCCATCATCGAGCGATTGTTTGGATTGCAGTACTACGCCTCGCCTTCCCTAGCGGGCAAGCAGTGGCCCTTGAAAGAACGGCCCGATGCCTTGCTGGTCCACAGTATGCACGGTTCGCAAGGGTACTTTCGGATTGAGGATCTCGCCTGGCTTTCGAACTGGTGCCCGACCTATTTGTATTTGCAGGATCAATGGCTGCTGACAGGACATTGCGCATACTCACTGGGTTGCGAGCGCTGGAAAACCGGATGTGGGCATTGCCCGGATCTGGCGATCTATCCCTCGCTGGAACGCGACTCCACCAACGCGAATTGGCGTCGCAAGCAACGTGTCCTGGGGAAATGCCGACTCACGGTGGGCTCGCCAGCGCGGTGGATCCTAGATTTGGCAAAATCCTCACCCATTTTGTCGAGGCATGAACAGTTCTATATACCGAATGCCGTTGATTTCACGGTGTTCAATCCAGAAGGCTCTGCAGCCGCACGTGCGAAACTCGGGCTGTCAACGGATGTACCGGTCATTCTTTTCCTAGCACAGCAGGGAACCCGCAGTACGTTCAAGGATTTTGGCACACTGGCCCTCGCGTTCCAACGGTTGAAAGCCCTCCGCCCCGAGGTTCGCCTGATGACCGTCGGAGATGAGCCGAGTGCGGAAACGCGTGCCGCTCTGCCGGCCGACACCCTCTATTTCCCGTACTCGCTCGATCGTGCGCGAATTGCGGATTATTACCGGGCCGCAGACCTGTTCTGCCATTCGACCAAGGCTGATGTCTGTCCGTTGACGATCCTGGAAGCACAGGCTTGCGGTACTCCAGTCGTCGGGACTGCTGTAGGCGGTGTTCCCGAGATTATTGTGGAAGGTGAAACAGGTTGGCTTGTGCCCCTGCAGGATACCAAGGCTCTGACCGCGACACTGTTGTCAGCTCTTGCTGACAGAACACGCCTGGAGTCGATGGGACGCCACGCCACGCGCTTCGCACAGGATTTCGACTTGCCCCTGATCGCCAGCAGGTTTTTGTCACTGTTTCAGAATGTGAATCTCCAGCGACCCTGATGGCCTTGGGGTGCCACGGTCACAGCTTGGCGTGGCCGTGGCTTCACTGCAAAAAAGCACGGCCACGCCAAGCCGCGACCGTGGCACCCTGAAAACAAGCCGTTTCTTTCCGGATCACCGTTGAGTTCGCCACCTTTTTCCCATGCGCATCAGCACCATCATCCCGGCGCACAACTGCGAGCCGTACCTGCGGCGGGCAGTCGAATCGTTGCTGGCGACGCACTATCCCGACTTGGAGATT
>JAYSPO010001535.1:0-3374 GCA_043722015.1 Candidatus Kuenenia sp.
ATCCCAATGGGCGCTGGTTCTATTCGATCCAGGAGGAAGGTTCGACTCTTGTCTTGTTTGACTATGATGCCGCAACAGGTCGATTGGCCTCACGACAGACGATCTCTACTCTGCCGCCTGGCTTTGCGGGCAGTAACTTCTGTTCTGAGATCCTGGTTTCGGCCGATGGGAAATTTGTCTATGCAGGCAACCGACTGCATGACAGCATCGGGATCTTTTCTGTTGGATCCGACGGCACTCTGTCATTTGTCGGGGACGAATGGACTCGCGGAAACTATCCACGCAGCTTCAACTTTGACCCCAGCGGCGAGTTCCTCTATTGTTGCAACCAGCGTGCTGACAACATCAGTGTCTTTCGCGTGGATCGTAAAACCGGCGGCCTCAATTTCACCGGTCATTACGCTCCCGTCGGCAATCCGTCGATCATTGTGTTCCTCGATCTCACAAATGCGGGTTGAATGTCATTCATACTTGTGGTCCCAGTCGTCCCTGAACCGGAATTCAAATGATGACACCAAACCTCCACTCTGAGTCGCCTTCCCAATGTCAAAATCGAACGCAACTGCACGCCGGTAGCTGGTTGTCACTTCTTCGACTGTCCCATTTTGTTCGTAGTCCCACCTTTAGGCGGAAATCCAGGCTGCCCCGCCATCAACATTCAGCCCATGTTCCGGCTAAAGCCGGGACTACAAGCGAATCTCGGACAGTCGAACTAACCGGATTACTGCTTTGCCTGTTGGGAGCAATCGTTGCCTGCACACTGTCAGACAGCGTGTCAGCGTCCGAACGAACCCGCATTCCATGGACCGAATCACGCTTGATCGGTTCTCCTGATCCTCCGTTGCCTTATCGAGTGGCCAGGGCGTATGAAAAACTGCCTCTGTTTGCTCCGGTTTATCTGCGACCAGAACCCGGAATGAATCGCCTTTTCTATGTCGACCACAAAGGCGACTGGAAAGAGCCCGGCGGACTGAGAGTTTGTCAGGATCGTGACGATGCCGCTTCCAGCCAGCCGCTGCTGCACATGGATCGGCTGATCTATGGATTTTGTTTCCATCCAAAGTACGAAGAGAACGGATACCTCTACCTGATCAGCAATGGTCCGACGGCGGAAACCAACAAGCAAAACCGCATTTCTCGGTTCACCATCGACCGCAGTCCGGATGGCGGACTCCAGGAAAACAGCGAACTCGTCATCCTGGAATGGGATTCCAACGGACACAACGGCGGTGATCTGGCTTTTGGTCCGGACGGATACCTGTATTGTCCAACAGGTGATGGAACGAGTGACAGCGACACACTGGAAACCGGTCAGGGTCTGAACGATCTGTTGGCTGTGATGCTGCGGCTGGATGTGGACCATCCAGCGGATGGCAAGGCCTACAGCGTGCCACCGGATAATCCGTTTATCAACACCGCAGAAGCGCGTCCGGAGATCTGGGCGTACGGTTTCCGCAACCCGTGGCGAATGGATTTTGACCATCCGTCGAATCAACTATGGGTGGGACAGAACGGTCAGGATCTTTGGGAACAGGTGTATCTGATTCGCAAAGGAGAAAACTACGGCTGGAGTGTGCAGGAAGGCAGCCATCCGTTTTATCTGCAGCGACCAACGGGACCTCAGCCAATCACGGCCCCCGTCGCCGAACATCATCATTCAGAATCGCGAAGCCTGACCGGCGGAATCGTGTATCGAGGTTCGCAGTTGCCCGAACTGGTCGGCTGCTACATTTATGGAGACTATTCAACGGGCAAGATCTGGGGCGTGCGACACGACGGCACTCAGGTGATATTTCATCAGGAGCTCGCCGACACATCGCTTCAGATCACAGGCTTTGCCACAAACAAGGCTGGAGATCTGTTCGTGATCGATCATGCCGGTGGCTTCTATCGAATCGAGCCCCGTCCTCCGGCTGAACCAGCCGTGTTTCCTCGAAAGCTCAGCGAAACCGGATTGTTTGAGTCTGTGCCGGACCACAAGCTACTGCCATCGGTGATTCCATATTCAGTCAATGTGCAGTTGTGGTCTGACGGCGCGTTCAAACAACGCTGGCTGGCCGTGCCGGGTGAAGAGAAGATTCAGTACACGTCCAACCGTGGCTGGAATTTCCCGAATGGGTCAGTGCTCGTGAAGAGCTTTGCCCTCGAACGCGAATCCGGCCACGAAGAGACTCGCCGCTGGATAGAAACGCGCCTCATGGTCAGGCAGCAGAATGAATGGGTCGGGTATTCGTATCGCTGGAACGACGAGCAAACCGATGCGGAACTGCTGGACGCCGCAGGGGCCGACGTCTCGTTTGACATCATGGACCCAGCCGCACCGGAAGGCAAACGCGCACAAACATGGCACTATCCCAGTCGGGCCGAGTGCATGGTGTGTCATTCGCGAGCCGTCAACTATGTGCTTGGCCTGACAGAGAAGCAGATGAACGGTTTGCATGACTACGGCGACGTGAACATGAATCAGCTGGAGATGCTGGCTGAAATGGGACTATTTAAGGAACCACCATCAAAGACCGCGAATGAGCTCAGTCGCCTCAGCGATCCGTTTGACTCGTCGGGCGATCTGCACGCGCGCGCGACGTCTTATCTGGATGCCAACTGTTCGAATTGTCATGTGGAAGCTGGCGGCGGGAATGCCCAGTTCTCAACCGAGATCGACGCCAAACCAGATCAGATACGGTTGTTCGATGCACGCCCGGTCCATGCGACGTTCGGGATTGCCGAAGCGAGACTTGTCGCTCCCGGCGCTCCTGAGCGATCCCTGCTGCTGGATCGTATGCAACGGCGAGGCCATGGCCAGATGCCACCGATCGGAACAAATCAGATTGATCGGCCTGCCGTCGAGCTGATTCGCGAATGGATTCAGAAGATGCCGTCAAAGATCGGGCAGCCGAAAACGGAGTAAGGCACCATCGTTGTGGAATACCGAAGACAAGCCTGTTATGATTATTGATGTGTGCCACTGGCTCTGCCAGTGCTTCCTGCAAACGGCGAGCACTGGCAAAGCCAGTGGCACACAACGCATCAATGGATGCTTGCCAGGCACTACATTGAATTTTACTCAACGTCATTTCACCCAGCCTCGAAAGGCGAATGCATGGCCAAATCCACTTGTCCCGTGACTCGTGCCGAATTCCTCAACGAAGCCAAGCCCGTTGAGATTACGGTGAACGGTATTCCCATGACGGCTGAAGTCAAAGAGTTTTCGACCGGGTCGCTGGGATGGTATCTGAACGGAAAGACGAACGTCAAAGTGGGCGACAAATCCGTCAGCGTGCAGATCGGCATGAACCTGACCATCGTCGGCTCCAAGGAATTGTCGAAGGATTGAGCCAAGCGACAGGTCGCCGAATCATGAGACCGTGACTTCC
>JAYSPO010001536.1:0-7895 GCA_043722015.1 Candidatus Kuenenia sp.
GACTGACAAACCACTAGTGCTTCCTCAAGTTTTCGTGTTTGCCGCAATTGACGATCGCTCCGGAAACCCGTCCTGCTGAAAGCCCCTGGAGTTCAGCGAGTTCCCGGTACCAGTTGCAGGACTCGAGCAACTCTGCATGTGTTCCCACAGCGCTGATTGTGCCATCCTGAAGGACGACGATGCGATCGGTCTGGCTGAGTGTGCTCAGTCGGTTGGAGACCACAATCGTCGTTCGATCATGCATGGCGGCCACGATGGCTTCGCGGATTTCGTATTCGGTTTCCGGATCGACGGACGCGGTGGCATCATCGAGCAGCAGAATCGACGGATTTGTCACGATCGCCCGCGCGAGTGCCAGCCGTTGTCGTTGGCCACCAGACAAATTCGATCCATGTTCACCGACCATGGATTCATACTGGTGCGGCAGTTCGCAAATGAACTCATCCGCCGCCGCGATCTTTGCCGCAGCCGTAATCTGTTCCAGCGTTGCGTCCGGAATTCCAAATGCAATGTTTGCCGCAACGGTGTTACTGAACAGGAAACTGTCCTGAAACACGATGCCCGTCGCACGCCGTACATCGTCCAGATTCAGTTTCCGCAGATCCACACCATCAAGGCAGATACTCCCGGTACGCACATCGTAGAATCGCTTGAGCAGACTCAGCAAAGTTGTCTTGCCGGATCCTGTGGGGCCAGTGATTCCAAGGCACTCACCTGCTTGAATTCGCAGCGAGACATCATGCAGAATCATGCGATCCGGATGATATCCAAATGAGACGTCGTCCAGTTCAATGGATTCAGAGACACGCTCCAGACGCTGCGCGCTGGCTGCCGTCACAATCTGAATCGGTTCGTCCAGCACCTCGAACACTCTTTGCGCACTGGCAAGACTGGTCTGAATACTATTGGCAATGTTTGTGATTTGCGATACCTGATTGGCAAACTCGTGGAGCAGATTCGCGAACACAAACAAGCCGGTCCCGAGTGCCAGCTCACCCCGAATCACGAGCGTCCCGCCGTAACCGATCAGCACCAGCATGTTGATTTGAGTCAGTAATCCCATGCCGGGCTGAAACGTGGAAATTCGAAAAAAAATAGTTTCCTTGAGATCCCGAATGTTGTGGTTCGCTTCCTGAAATACTGCTGCCTGTTCGGCTTCACGGGCAAACCCTTTGACAACCTGAATCCCCTGCAGATTCTCGACCAGCGTCCGGATCATCACGTCGCTGAGTTCACTGGCCTGGCGGTAGGCGGGTTGCACGAGCTTTGAAAACACGATGGCTCCGACCCACAGCAACGGTGTACTTGCCAGACAGACAAAAGTCAGCCAGACATGCATTTTCAGCATATACACCATGTAGACCGTCAGTGTCAGCAAAACGGTCAGGACTTTGATGATCACGCCATCGACAAAATTGCGAACATTGCTGGCGTCACCGGCCGCTCGGTTGATAATGGAACTGCTCTCGCCTGCGTCGTAAAAGTTGAAGCTCAGTTGTTGCAGTTTTGAATACACGTCGGTCCGAATGCGGACGAGCACTTCCTGCGACAGCGCGCTGGATGCGATGGCGGCCAGATATTTCAGCGCTGCCGTGAGCATCGCCACGACCAAAATCAGTCCGGACAGAGCGGTGATAACCTGCAGGGGACTCCAGGCGGCAGGCGGATGCAGCCCCAGTGGCCATTGAGGCGGCGCGGAATCTTTAAGAACCTGTGAAGACAGGTAGTCGATTCCAAGGCCCGTGATTCCCAGTGTCGAAAGACTCAGCACGACCAACGTGATCTGCATGAGCACGACAGCCGTGCAGGGACCGCGATACTCCAGTGCCAGCCTCAGCAACCGGCGCAGGAGTTTTTTGGAGGACAGCTTGCGGCGTGCCTTTGGGCTGGATTGACTTCCCTGTGATACCCCTGAAACCCCGGACAACTTGGTAACCTTGCTTCACTATTCAGACGCGGCGATCGGTGACAGGGGCATTTTTATGCCTGAGCGGTGTTTGAGAACAGATGGAAATCCTCGCGTTGAACGAGTTTCCGAAGCCTGTGAACAGGAAAATCCCATGGAAATTGGCCGTTTTGAAAACTGTCCCCGCATTTTGGGGCACATTCGCGTAGGAACCGGACTCTCCGAGTCGAGCTTGGAAATCTGTAGCAATTGCCAGACAAATGCAGGAACTGCGCTGCGCTTGGTCCGGCCTACCCCAAAATCAAGCATTGACGTCGCGATAGCCCGTCTCATCCTCCTTACTGATTCACTGACCCAAATTCGATGCTGTTCCATTCAATGCCTGCGACCGGTCGCACGAAACCTTTGATTCGGATGGCACTGGCATGCGCAGTTGCCTGTTTTGCGTGGATTGACACCGGTGGATTTGCAAGAGGGCAGAGCAACCCGACGGAAGCGAAGTCCACGGGCAATGGTGTGAACGTTTCGGTGCTTCGTCTGGGACTCGGCGGACTGGGCCGTGTTGGGTGCTGGATTCCAATCGGCCTTGAAGCGGGCGGCTTGCCTGCTGATTCTGAAATCAAGGTCACCGTGGTTGCCAATGATGCGCGCGGTGATCTGTGTGCGGACAATGTGGCCACGACGACTGCTGACGGCTCCGGAAAGATCGCGGTCGCCTCCGTCTTTATGACTGGACGCCTCGACGGGACTATTATCGTTCGTTTACTGGATAGCGGCGACAATGTCTTGTGGGAATCCAGCATCCCATGTCGCAGCATTGACAAGTTCCCCATCCTGGGAAAACCGGTCGAGACAGGACCTGTGCCGGCAGGGCTGACGCTGATGACATATCGCCAGATCACAGTGGCCACGATCGGTGTGCCGGATGCACTGGGATCACTGGCGAATGAACTTGCTGTCAGCGATGCAACCAAAGACTCGCTGGCCATCATGTCACTGGAATCCATTGAGGATTTGCCGACTTCGCGGCGCGGACTGGACAGCGTTGATTATTTGTTGCTCGTCGATGGCTATGAGTTGTCGGAATTGCAGCGGCTGGCAGTTGAAGAATGGGTAACCGCCGGGGGACACCTGATTGTCAGTTGTGGCGCCAAACTGCCGCAGTTGCTGCCGTCCACTCTCGGAAACTGGCTGCAGCCAATTTTTCAGATTGAACCGACGCCGATGTTCAGTCAGGATCTGTCGGCATTACAGAATTTCGTGTCAGGTTCCAGCCAGCTTCAGACGTTTCGTAAGCCGGTCGCGATCATGAAGCTGCAGTCAAATCAGGCTTGGTCGGTTGTCGAATCGATCAATGGGCCGCTGATCCAGCGTGTGAGTTACGGCGCCGGAATGATCACGGTGGCGGCGGTAGACCTCAACGAGAAACCGGTCAACCAATGGCTTTCACTGCCGCAGTTGTATGAAATGCTGATCTTTGGCCGACATCTGGATCTGGCAGAAAATCGAGCCTCCCGCAGCGGGCGAATTTCCAGTTCAGGCGTTTCCGATCTGGCAACGCAACTGGCCGCTGTCTCCGATGCGGTTCCTGCTGCGGATCGTTGGTCGACCTGGAGTGTCATGTTGCTGATCGTCCTGTTCCTGCTGGTCATCGGGCCCATGGATTATCTGCTTGTCGTGCGGCTCCTGAAGAAACCGCATTTGACATGGCTCACATTTCCAGTTCTGATCGCCGCCGCCTGCGCGCTGGCAGTATTGTGGGTTGGAACACGCGAGGAAGCTCTGGTCGTGCGGCAGGTGCATCTGCTTGATATCGCTCAGCCTGATTTCAGGCAAACGGTCCGCGTGCGTTCGTGGGACAGTGTTTCCGCAGCAGATTCTGGCCATTTTTCTGTCACGGCAAAGTCGCTGCCGATCGCGACATCGGTCGGTCAGCAGGAGATTGACGAATCACGCACGACCGTGTCGTGGCATGGACGAGCAGAAGACGTTTACGGCGGATTGTATCGAGAAGGCGGCGTCGCACTGGGACGACAATTGAGCCACCGCAGCGATCGACTCAACGGGCAGGATTCCGGGTTTTCATCAGTCCCGATGCTGACCGATGGCTCTTCAGCATTCCTGGCCGAAACATGTGTGGATGTTTCGGCATCACTGGTTGTGGAGTCGCATCTGCGCGTGCCGTCGAGCGGTCTGTTGGAGGGTGAATTCACCCATCATCTTTCATCGCCGATTCGCAACTGGGCTGTCGTGTTTGGGAACCGCGTGTATCGCCCATCCCCCAAAGCCAACGCCGATGCGTATGTGATTGAACCTGGCAAACCATGGTCGCGCGAAAATAACTCGGTGGCCGTTTCCGACCTGCGTGAATTCCTCAAGGGTTTCCGCATGCCGGAACCATCCGCGCAGACGAAATCTCTCGGGTCGCAGAATCACATTCAGATGAAGTCATTTTACAACACTCAGGGCACGAGCCCTCTGGATATTCTGACGATGGTTTCGCTGTACGAAGTTCCCGGCGGCGAAACGTTTGTGAAACTCCAGAATAACGCCTTGCGGCACGATGATGTGAGCGACGTGATTCACCTGAATACGGTCCTCGTCGTTGGCACTCTGGATGTGCCACTTTCTGAATTGATTGTCAACGGTACTGCCGTGATGCCGACCGAATCGCAGACGGTTGTCCGACTGCTGCTCCCCGTCCTGCGCTTCGGCAGTGTCGCGGATTCTCCTATGGCCGCCCCCCTGGCATCCGTGCAACTGAACTGAAACAAATCCATGATCGAAACTCGCAACCTCACTAAGCGCTACGGCAATCTGATCGCCGCCAACGACATCACGCTGAAACTGGAAGACGGCGATGTGTTCGGGTTTATCGGACCGAACGGTTCCGGGAAAACTACGACCATGCGCATGATCGCAACGCTCCTGAATCCGGACCACGGCGAGGCGTACGTGTGCGGAAAATCGATCTATACGGATCAGGAAGAAATTCGCCGTCTGGTTGGGTTCATGCCGGACTTCTTCGGCGTGTACGACGACATGACCGTGGTTGAATACCTCGAATTCTTTGCCGCTGCCTATCGCATCAAAGGCCCGGCCCGCCGCAAGGTTTGTGAAGAGAAACTGGAACTCGTGGACATGTCGTTCAAGCGGGACGCGATGGTCAATGAGCTTTCACGCGGTCAGACGCAACGTATCGGACTGGCCCGCACACTCCTGCATGATCCACAGGTTCTGCTGTTGGACGAACCTGCGAGCGGCCTGGACCCACGGGCGCGGATTGAGATCCGGAATCTGCTCAAACGCCTTGGCGAAATGAAAAAGACAATCATCGTCAGCAGTCATATTCTGCCGGAACTTGCGGACGTCTGTACCCGGGTCGGCATGATCGAAAAAGGTCACATGATCGTTGACGGCAACGTGGCGGAAGTCATGCGAAAGGCGCGACAGAGAATCCTGCTGAACATTCGCGTCAGAGAACGTCACGAAGAAGCCGCAAAGTTGCTGGAACAACTGGACTGTACCGAACTGGTCACGATCAAGAAGGACAACATGCTGGAACTGACGCTGAAACCGACTGTGGAAGATTACAGTGTCATTCCCACAGAACTCGTCAACGCCAGATTTGCCGTCACGTTGTTTCGTGAAGAAGAAGTCAACCTCGAGACCGCGTTTCTGCAACTGACAAAAGGCCTGGTTCAATAAGCGAACACCACAGATGCTGCTGACGAGGCCGGATCCTGGTGCGGGATTGTCAGAGTGGCTGAGGCATGAGTTGTTGCAAGGCTGGCTCTCCATCTACTTCACCATCCAGGCGAGCTGGATGGGGTCGCGTAGTTGAATCTGGGACGGTCGAAGCAGCACAACCGGAGCCAATGAGGTTGAACGCCAAGGGGGCACCAGCCATCCGCAAGGCAGTGCAAACACCGCTGCGCCACAGTCGTCTCTGAATTTCACGCAAAAATGCAGAATTCTTCCCGCCGTTGATCCTGAAATTGGCTTTCGGAGCGATCAAGGTCACTCCGGCCCACATGATCTGCGCTCTTCGCTTCACTCCTTGTCCGTCAACCTGCTAACCTTACGCTGGAAATCACAGCAGCGGCGGCATCACACGGCCCGGCAGCCGACCTGACAACTTCAATGTCCGGTCCTTGTCACGGAAACTCAATTCCAGACGGATATATACGAATCGCTCGATGGAAACACAAATTCTTACCTACCACGAAGACTTCCTGGAGTTGTGCGAACACATTCGCCAGTGCGGGATTGTCGCGTTTGATTCGGAATTCGTTTCGGATATCTCTTACCGGCCTGAACTCGGGCTGCTGCAGTTTGCGACACCTGAACGCTGCGTGGCTGTGGATCCGTTGGCGGTCGCGACACTGACATCCTGGTGGGATATCATGGCCGACGACTCCACCACCGTGATCGTGCATGGTGGTCAGGCGGAGATAAAATTCTGTGTCCAGATGTGCGGCCGGATTCCGAAGAAGCTGATTGACATCCAGATTGCCGAAGGCTTGCGCGGGCGCAGCTATCCATTGTCTTACTCGGCGATCGTGGAACGGGTCCTCGGAAAACGCGTGGCCAGCAATCAGACGCGAACCGACTGGCTGCGTCGTCCGCTGTCGCCCGAACAGATTCATTATGCGCTGGAAGACGCCGCTTTCCTGCCGGAGATCTGGGAACGTCAAAGCAAGTCCCTCGAATCCTGCGGGCGACTTCACTGGGCACACGCGGAATTTGATCGGATGTGCCAGGACATTTTCGAAGAGGAACAGACGCCGCCCTGGGAACGTGTCTCAGGAATTCATAAACTGCCGCGACGTGATCTGCTGGTCGCTCAACGAATTGCAAAATGGCGTGAAGAAGAAGCGGCCTATCGCAATCGACCGCCGCGCAGGATTCTGCGGGATGACCTGTTGATCGATCTGGCCAAACGTCGGCCAAAGACTGTGCAGCAGGCATTGGCTACTCGAGATCTGAATCGTCCGGAGTACAAGAAGCGTCTGGACGATATCATCGTTGTGATTGAAGACGCGTGTGCAGTTCCGGATGACAAACTGCCGCCCAGACTGCGGTCACGGGATGAGTTCTCTTCCGATGAACAGGTCATTTCCCGGCTGTTGGGTCTGGCGTTAGGAAATGTCTGTGCCGAACTGGATATCGCGCAGTCGCTGGTCGGCACGAACCGTGACCTGACTGAACTTGTACGAGCCGTCCGCAGCGGCGAAAAGACCGGGCCGCCACGTCTGCTGGACGGATGGCGCGGTGAAGTGTTCGGCGAACTGCTGCGGAATGTCCTGGATGGACGTGTCCGCTTCCGTGTCGCCCCTCCGAATTCTTCGACGCCGCTGATCTTTGAGGCACAGGATTAGTCTTGCTGAGTGACTGCCGCATTACAGCGACACGTTACGTTCGCGCGGGTGGAGACAATCCTGTTCTGCCTTCCGCATCTTGAGCGACATCTTGCTGACGGCGTCCATCATCGTGCGCACCTGGGCGTGAACCGGCAGCAGGAATTCGTCTTCCACTTTCTGACTGATCGAATCATTCCAGTGCTCCCGCGTCGCCATCCAGGCGGCTTCCAGCTGTTTCAGAGCGTCCTCAAGGCGGGCCGCAGGACTGATGAAATCGATGCGTTTCATGGCGTGAGCCTTTCGGTTTGCTGAATTGAGTATGACTTGCAGGAATCCATGAGTCATCATATCTGAAACGCCCACACCGTGAAAAGATCCGCCCGATGAAACTTACGCGAATCGTAATCGTCTCCCCTGACGGGACGTTCGGATTGAGAACTTCTGAAAAAATCTCCGTGGCCGCGTTGTGGCTCTTCTCTGTCATCGGTTTCAACTGCCGCCAAATCAGTTTTCGCACCTGTCGTCATCGCTGAGCAACACCTGTCGATCGTCCGTGATTTCTGCGTCTGCTTGGCATCAGCTCGCAAATGGATAAGCCTAAGCATTAGTGCAGAAGTTTTTTAGTT
>JAYSPO010001537.1:0-3679 GCA_043722015.1 Candidatus Kuenenia sp.
CTATGTCAACAGTCTGAAACAGCTGGCTGGATTTCAAAACGATATCGAGAATCTCGTGTTCGAAGTCTGCCGAGCCAATCTGGAGTTTCGGCAGGGCGCCGGTGAAACCCACGCGGAAGCTCGTGACGCGATCCTCAAAGCCAAATTGGACGAGATGACGGACCAGGCATTTTCGGGCTGGATGCCGGCGAAGAACATCGTGAGCGCGGATCTCCTCTCAAAGTCCCCTGATGTCTACGTCACGCAACTGGATGCGTCGTTGACAAACGAAGCGGTTAATTTTTCACGGCAACTGTTCCAAATGCTGCAGCGGATGGTGGATCTGGAGCTGTTCGGGTTGGTCGAATGGCTCCCGAAGCAATGCTGCCGATACCACTTCTTCCGCCGCGTCGTAATTCAGGGAGCTGCGGAGCAAACCGACACGATCACCGAAACAAGAACAAGCGATGAGGCCGGCGCTCGCGCCCGCAGTTTCGGTCGCCGAGTCATCGGTAACCGCAGAACCAAATCGACACACAGCATCAAGCATGAAATCCGGTTTGCCCGGCACCAGCATGAACTCATCAATGCCGTCCGCACGAGTATTCGCAACAGTACGGTTATCATGCCGCCTCAGATTGTGCGACTGGTCGAATCGATCCCGGAATGGCTGTACCCGTTCGTCGAAGTGATCGATGGGCATATCGTGCGGGAACTGATTATCGAACGAGATATCTCGGTTGAAGACTGGACTCAGGTTGATGTGCGGGATGAACCCATCCTCGACCTGGATCCGGGCATCGTCATTGGTCCGTATGTACTGAGCGGCTGGGGCTCTGTCGAAATCCGGAAGGAACAGGAGCGACGACAGGCGATTGAACAAGCCGGCACGCAGCAATTCCATCAGAGCCTGGCTCCTGTGCTGATTGCAGCCGCGATCGGACTCAGCGGTGTCGCACTCTGGCTGGAGTATCGCTGGATGCTGGGGCACGGTGGTTTGTTGTTTGTGTTACTGACGACGGCGACCGCCATCGCTGCGACCTGGCAAGCGTCTGCGGATCATGCGCTCTGTCATCGGTTCGCCGCACCGAAGTACTACGCTATTTGCATGACGATCTCTATGGCGTTGCTCCTGCTGACTGCGGAATGGGGCGTCGCTCGGATGTTTAATTCCCTGTCGTGGATGACCCCCGTCATGCTGACGGCCACGGCGTTTCTGAGTTACCAGGTCGGAAGACTGTTCCGATAGCGTATCGTTTTCTGTTTTCCTCACTTCTCGGGAGATACTTGTCATGAGTTTGGATTCCGCATCGTTGCTTCGCTTCAAAGAAAAGATCACTCCTACCATTCGCATCGCCGTTTTCACGTGGGTCGTGTTGGGCATCGGAGGATACATGCTGATGTCAATCAACAGCGCCAATACCACCGCCCTGCGTGACGACATGATCAAAACGAAAAAGAGTCTTAATGCACTCCGGACCGATCACGAATCCGGCAACCCGGAGCTTCAGGCAGAACTCGACCGTGCTCGGCAGGGATTGAGCTTAGCCACGGACCGAATCACTCGGATGGAATCTGCGTTGGGCGGAGAGACCGGCATCAGCGACCGGGGTAGCGTGACGCAATCCGAACTGGCCGTTCGAAAAGCCGATGCAGCGAAACACGCTGCAATCGCCAACGCCGCCGTCCGTGACCTGGGTAAGCTCAAGAAAACGCAAACCGAGTGGGCAGCCCTCGAAGCGACATTGTTGAACGGTCAGGCGGGTAATCGCATCGCTGGAAGTGCCAAACACTTTCCAATGGTCGTTGACATCTGGCAGCGTAAGCGACCGACCGCCGAGCAAATCGTGGACTGGGAAGGTGAGTTGAACCCATTGACTGAGCCCTTCACTCAGGCCGCACCGGAATCTACCACGCTTGCGATCACCGACGAACACGCAAAGCGGCTGAGTGACCTGGGTGAGGAACTCAAAACGCAGGCAGCTGAATTCGAACGCCAGAAGCTGCTGCTCGAATCCATTCAGCGGGAAACGTCCGCACTACCTCCCGGCAATATCGGCCTTGCCGCAGCGTTCCAGCAACACAACACAGAATCAAAACGAGCGGAAGTCGATCGGCTGGCCGCAGTACGAGCCACAGCACGTGCCGCAGCAGAGAAAGAACAGGCCGATCAGATCGCTGCGGCCGAACGACAGCTGGCCGACGAGAAGTCGAAACAGGTGCTGGAAAAAATCGCGTCGGAGAAGCAATTGCAGGCCGACGAAGCTCGCGTCGATGAACTAAAGCGGAAGGCCAAAATGGAAGGCTTGAAGGAAGACGCAAAACGGATTCAGGACGCCGTTCAGGAAGCTCTGCTGGACGGCCAGTTGACACGCGACATGAATGAGATCAAGGGCCTGCTGGCGGCCTTCGTCAGCCCCGGATTTAAGCATCGAAATGACGACAAGAAGGGACCAGCCTCGTACTCGTTGCTCAAAGCAAGGAGGGCACTCGAAAACACGCAAACAGGCATGACCGCATTGCTCTGGCTGGCCTGTGCCGACAACGACCGACCGCACGATGCGTTGCCCTATTACATCGGCGGAAATGTCAATTGGAATGAGACGAACGCCAGGCCGATTGAGCGAGCCCAGGAGCTGCTCAACAAGTACGGCGAGCTGATGGTTAAGAAGGGGTTGCTCGCTGAGTAACAACCCATGCTGCGATCGGCAGCCACGGGGAAGCTGGCGGAAAAAACGGTCGCGAAATACTGGCCGACACACTGGCTGACAGATCTATCCCATTGCCAGCCAAATTGCCAGCCGCAAACTTTGAGGCCCCACAACGACTTAAGTTCGCTTTTGACAACAAGTGTTTTGTATCCGTATGCATTAACGATACACCTTAGACTCCACTTGGCGAATCGCAGATCTCCGGTGGCCAGCACGAAGCGAGCAAAACGACATGGCTGAGCCCGCTGAACATTCCGAAAATGGTGACCAGATGATAAACGTCCGAGGCCGCCTTCGACCATATCTTGAACGCCGCCGCATCCGTCGCAGAGACTACTTTTTGCTCGAACGCATCGGCAGCCCGTTCCGCGAATCGTACCTCGCCTTCGACCCACTTGCTGGTCCGCGTGGCAACTTTTTGCTGGTGCAATCACTGCCTACCGGCAAGGCCGCCGAGCAGCTTCTGAGCGTGCTGAGCCGACTCAAGTCCGATGCGTTTCCACGAGTCGTAGAATGGGAGGAACAGCGTCATCAGATTGACGTCGCTTTGACATGGACGGAGGGCATCAGTCTGGCGGACTATCTGCAGAATATTCGTGAACGACGCAGGCCACCTGTCGAGCCCGCACAGGCCGTTCGATTGGTCAATGGGCTCTTCTAGCATTGTCAAGTACCTTTTTTAGAAAGATTTCTGCGCCTTCTTTGCGCACCGCGAAATGTCATTTTTCAAAACATTTTTGAAAAACGTTTTCGAGCTCGTGATTGTGATTCTCTTTTTATCATAAAAATTCAAGATGCTCATGCAGTTCCTGTCACACGCGGTTATCTGAAATAGCTTCATGCTCTTGCCTGAAATGTCACGTACTGGTTCGATCCGATTTCATTCGCTCACGCGAAGAAATCAGAGAGCCATGTGCATCGAATTGGCTTAATTGAAGATCGCTTTCAGTAACGTGTCCGGAGATGCCTTGAGACTTGTCCTGATGGTC
>JAYSPO010001538.1:0-1322 GCA_043722015.1 Candidatus Kuenenia sp.
GCCGTCAAAGTTGGCGTCGGAGCCGACACTGTCAGCCGTGCTTGCGGACAGGTCGATGGCAAAAACCAGATTCGCCGTCGCGGGCAGGACGGATGCGGCGCCGGAAAGCGTGATTGTGCTGCCTTGTGGAAACCGCTGACCGTCGGTGACATCCAGCGTAATTGCCGGAGGCCCGTCTGGCAAGGCCACCAGATAAATGCCGGTCGGTTTGCTGATGAGTGTGTTGTTGGCTTCGTTTGTAAGTTCGAAGACCTGATTGAGAGCGTCTGTTTCCACAATGACGGTGAGGTCACCTGCGAATCCGGCAGGCACGTTGATCGTCCGAGTCTGCGTGTAGCTGGCTCCGGGAGCCAGGGTGCCGGAGAAGCTGAATTCCCCGGCAATGCGATCTGCAGCTCGCTGAAAGACGTTGTCTGCGGAAAGATAGATTCGATCGGCCCAGGTTCCGACCGTTGTCGCCCCTGTGCCGTTATTGGTGACCGTCCAGGTGACGTCAAATGAGACATTGGTTCCCACGGCCAATGATGGCCGGGCGACTGAAGAGACAACGAGATCGGCTGGTGACGGCAACGGCGGTGTCACGTTCGGGTTGATCACTCGGAAACTGAATTGCCCGGTCGTATCCGGGGCTGCGCCGTTCAGTTGATCAACGGACAAAAGATAAGTCCCTGATTCGGGCAGACTGGAAATTGTCTGACTGGTTGCTGAGTTCAGGAAGAGCGTGCTTCCGGAGGGGCTCATCAGTTTCCATGCGAGTGTTGCGTCCTGATTGAACAGCACGTCCAGTCGCAGCGGAGTGCCAACCGTCCCGGTGAAGGAAAATGTGGGTGTCTGCCCTGGCCGGTTCAGGCTGCCGGTGACGATCTGATCGAACAGGATTGGTTTTGGCGTGGGAGAGGTGATATCAAAAAACCGCAGTTGAAAATCGCCGACAGCGTCTCCATGACCGCGCACGGTCAGCCTGTAAATGCCGTCAGCGGGAATCGTAATCGGTCCGCCATCCAACTGCGAAATCAGGAACGCCGACGCCGACTGCAGCAACGTGCCATCGGGCTTGCGGAATGCCCAGTCCAACCATGCTCCGTTCTGCTGGAAGTCGATGTAGATCTGTTGGCCCGCGTAGCCATGGAATTCGAACACGTCTTCGCGCCCCGGCGATTCAATGTTGCCGAGGTACAGGTCGTTCAGGACGACAGTGTAGACATCCGGCGCGGGAACGTTCCACAGCTGGAAACGATACGTGGGAGTTGTCGTGCCAGGGCCGTTGATTTGCAGTTCCCATGTGCCAGACTGGTTCAGGAGAATCGGCCCCTGATCCAGCG
>JAYSPO010001539.1:0-5128 GCA_043722015.1 Candidatus Kuenenia sp.
CCTTCATGTCGGCGATGCCCGCGTGGCAGAGCTTTGACCCGTTGCCCATTCTGCCGTCCTATGAAAATGAAAAACACGAAGACGATGAATCGCTACTCGGGATTGTGACCCGAAAAGCAATTGCACCTTTGCGTGGAAAATCAAAGACCTCGTAAGAGGTGGACCGACTGGAGCGACATGTACTTTTCCATGCATGTGGCTCTGGTTGGCCTGGGCGGGTCTTGATTTGATACACTGTCTCCGAAATTCACGACTTTGAACCAATCGCCAACGGCGAGGCACATCGCATCGGAGATCTTCGCAATGCCCAAATTTGCATTTGCATTGTTCATTATCTTTTTGTGCCAGTGTACGACAGTCACTGCGGCTGATACACCCAACATCGTGCTGATCTACTGCGATGATCTGGGCTACGGCGATGTCGGATGCTACGGAGCGCGGTCTGTTAAGACTCCAGGCATCGACCGGATTGCGACAGAGGGGTGTCGTTTTACCGATGGCCATTACGCGTCGGCCACATGCACGCCGTCCCGGTATGCATTGCTGACAGGTGAATACGCCTGGCGTCAGAAGGGGACGGGGATTGCAACGGGTGATGCCAACGCAATCATCAAACTCGATCGGATTACGCTCGCATCGATCTTGAAAGATGCGGGCTATCACACAGGAGTTGTCGGGAAGTGGCATCTGGGTCTCGGCGAAGGTAAGGTGGACTGGAACAAGGCCATCAGACCCGGACCCGGGGAGATTGGTTTTGACTATAGTTTTCTGATTCCTGCCACCGGTGACCGCGTACCGTGCGTGTATATCGAAAATGATCATGTTGTGGGGCTCGATCCCGGCGATCCGATTGAAGTCAGCTTCGGCAAACAGATTGGCAACGATCCCACGGGCAGCGATCATCCCGAGCTGTTGAAAGTCAAATGGCAGCACGGCCACAACGCTACGATCGTCAACGGAATCAGCCGGATTGGATTTATGTCCGGTGGCCATGCTGCGCGATGGAAGGACGAGGATATGGCCGATGTCATCACAGAGAAGGCCGTTACATTTGTCGATCAGCACGCGCAAGAACACAAAGCACAACCCTTCTTTCTGTACTTCAATTACCACGACATTCATGTGCCACGGGTTCCGCATCCAAGATTCGTCGGCAGCACCGAAATGGGGCCACGGGGTGACGCGATTGCCCAGTTGGACTGGTGTACGGGCGAGATCCTGAACGCACTGGAGAGGCACGGCATGACGGACAACACGCTTGTCATCTTCAGCAGCGATAATGGACCGGTCGTCAATGACGGATACTACGACGACGCTGTGAAAAAACTTGGCGATCACAAACCAGCAGGTCCGCTGCGAGGTGGCAAGTACAGTGCATTCGAAGGCGGCACGCGCGTTCCTTTTATCGTACGCTGGCCAGGCCGCGTGAAACCGCGTACGACCTCTGACGCATTGGTCTGTCAGATCGACTTCATGGCTTCCCTTGCGGCACTGACCGGACAAGCTCTGCCCGAGACCGCTGGCCCTGACAGCCTGAACACGCTCCCGGCGTTGCTGGGAGAATCCGCCGTGGGACGGGATCATCTGATCGAACACGCAAGTGCGCTGGCACTACGAGTGGGCAACTGGAAGCTCATCGAACCGAACAAAGGGCCGGCGGTATCATAGAACGTGAACATCGAAGTCGGCAACGCTCCTCAATCGCAACTGTACGACCTGTCCGCCGACCTTGCGGAACGCAAAAACGTTGCGGCGGAACAGCCGGATCGCGTCGCAGACATGGCAGCGAGACTTCAGCAACTCAAACTCCCCGGTCGTTCTCGATAGCGATCAACTTGACGTGTAGCCAGCCGTGCGAAGTCTAACGGGGACCTCCTCAATGACGTGGAACTAAGGCGAGCGGGGGGATGTAAATCCCCTGATTTATTGCGATTGCTTGAAAAATCCGGGCACTTACGTTCCCCGCTCGCCGTTCAAATTCCTTCGGTCTTCGCCGTTGGGAAAAATCCTGACAGATGTCCGGAGTTTTACTTAGAGCCTGGTGGGATGATGGAGACTTCCACGTCGTGGTCCTCTCGTTCATTCAAATCGATGGTGCTGTTCAACCAAATGACAAGATCTTTGCCCTTTGTCGTCGATTCGTATCCGAAACGGTAATCGGCACCATTTGAGAGCACCTTGCCATCGAGCTCAAAGCGGAAGCCGATCTCGGACTGATTCCAGTTCGGCACGACGATAGCCGGATTAACGAGCCACATTGTCCCTTCGAGATACTCATCATCGTAAACAGCGTCCAGCACGAAGCTGATTCGCTCCGGGCCGGTACTCGTCCGCGGGACGACGTAGGCTTTCTGAGCCTGATCGAAGGTGAACACATTGTATTTGCCAGCGCTGCCATTCGGCGAGAGCGGCTCGTCCGGCATTTGCAATTCAGGAGGAGCAATCCTTGTCCATTCCAGCCTCAAACGATGCATCGGCACCGGTTGCACCCCACCTGCGAGGATCATAAGTTCCCGCCGCGAAGTTGGCGAACTTGAGGCCGTTTTCCGACACCGCACAGTAGTGCCAGGGAAGATCGAAAGACATCGTGGTCGGGAGCAAATCAAACGTCACTCTGACAGCTCCCAGAAACTTGTCGGGGGACAGTCTTGTTTCCTTCACCGGCCCTGTCGCGGCAAACTCGTCGGCCTGTAATCCACAGGCGGCGACGGCAATGACCGAGACAATCAGGGTTCTCAACAGGATCATTTTTGGTTCTCTTGTAAACATTTATTTCACGCCATATCTCGCGCGGGCCGGAATGACTTGTAGCCGGATCGGTGAGAATTCCGAGACGGACTATAACTCAAACCGAAGTCTCACGACTACGGCTACAAGTAAACGTCTCACTCAGACCCGCGCGGAGCATAAACTTTGTTCTCACCGGGGTGAGGGTAAAATCGAAAAGTAGCCGTCTCGCTCCGCCGAGACGAGCATTGATCTGGGCCACATGAATGGAGTGCCCGCGCTGATTGTCCTTCAGGCCATGAGACGCGGCTGGTCGTGGAAAACTGTCTCGGTTGATGAATATCGACTGACAAATGCTCATCACGGCGGAGCGTGATGGCTACTCTGCGTTGCAGGCGAAGTCCGCACCCTGCTTTACGAATAGAGGGATACGCAGAATGCCCCATTCTACTTCCGTCCAGTCGGTAGTGATCGATGCCCGAAACGATCAATAGAAGCTACAGCTTTGATATTTGAAATTTCAAATTTCCGATTCAACGTTTTGTCTGCAGAACACGACGGCCATCCGTAACGTGGTTTCGCACGATCGTGTGCGCAACTGTGCTGGCCACGGCGCGATCATTTTTTGGTTCGACAGCTTGATGCTCCTTTCCGAGATGTTACGCAACGTTGTCATGATCACGGATCGTCAACACGCGACTGCCGAAAATCAGGCAATCCAACGCAGCCAACCGACGTGATCGGCAGGATCTGCCAGTGGATGTTGATGTCAACAGAATTCAAGCAGTGTTTCGCCGTGTGTGAAGCGTTTTCCTGCGATGCCGCACATCGGAACAAGCTATTCTTCCCGCATTGCGGCGCTCCGAGCCTTTGGCGTACAGGCGAAGAGTTTGATTCCGTGCGAAGTATCAGAGAACGAGGTTTGTATGCACATGACACGAACAATCACGCTCGGGGTCGTCTCACTGATTCTGATCTTGCTCCCGGGTTGCGGCAAGTTGATGCACGAAATGCAGCCGCATCGACTGTGGCGTTGGAATTATCAGCAGCAGAGTGGAAACTCGGATGGCAGCTACGGTGCCTATTTTTCACTCGATGATTCTCTGGAAAAAACGCAGAAGCCTGACAGTGCGTATGCCCGCAAAACACGGTGAATCTTTGAGTCTCGATTGTCCTGACGAAGCCGCCACTGAACGCCTCGGTGTCTGCATCGCCGAATCTGTTGTCGATGGAGTCGTCGTTGAACTGAACGGTCAGTTAGGAGCCGGCAAGACACGGCTGGTGCGGGCGATCTGCAAGGCACTGGGCGTTGATACAACGCACGTTAACAGCCCGACTTTCGTGCTGTTGCAACTCTACACGGATGGACGCATCCCGGTCGCTCATTTTGATACCTATCGCCTGGGCGATATTGACGAATTCAGGGCGATCGGGGCCGACGAATTCACAAACAGCATTGACTGGCTATGCCTGATCGAATGGGCCGAACGAGTCGCTGAGTGCCTTCCGGACGACCGCCTGCGAATCGACATCTCCGCGACCAACGCTGACGCACGACATGTTGCCGTGAGCAGCACCGGAAGTCACAGCACGGCATTGCTGCAGCGGATCCGGCAGAACATCGATCGGTCTCACGGCTGAAATCGCTGATTGCGCCTTCCATGGGTTAAGATCGGCAGAAAACGCCGACCTTTGAGCCCTGGGAGACACGGCCGAAGTCTGCATTGCCACAATCGGATGCTTCGCATGAGTCCGGAAATGCCGATTCTATGACGAGCCCCGCTCGAAGCCACACAAGTCACGCAGGCTTCGTAAGGGTTCTTAAAGATTCGTCTCCGTGACCGATGCGAACTCGACTCATGAATCTACTCCCACGCTGGCTCGGCTTCCCGTTGCTGATCGTGCTGATCAACACCGCAGCAGTCTGCGCGGAGGATTCGTTTCTGGATGAGTTACGGATCAAGCGACAGTCGGATCCCGATGACGACGAGCAAGTGCCGGCGAGGTTTTCGTATTCGAACAGCGTGCATCATGATGCGGGTGATGATGAAACGTCACTCCGCGATGATCGGATTGATTCCCCGGCGTTCGAACGGAATCCGTTGTTGGATGATTCGATTGTTACCGAAGGCCTGCCTGAAGATTCACGCACCGGCCGAGCACTGTCGGATGAAGCGACTGCGTTTGCAGGATTCGAAACGCCCTCCGCGCCCGACTTTGATTGCTGCGAAACACCGTTGATACGATATCGCACGACCTGTTTTCAGGGAGCACAGACGGCTTATGGAATCATCCCTGCCAGCAACTCCGACGGACTGGGAATCAAGACGTTTGATCTGCTCGGAACGTTTGCCGTGCCGTTCGGAAGTATGGACCATGTGATTTCCTTCACTCCGTTTTT
>JAYSPO010001540.1:0-4714 GCA_043722015.1 Candidatus Kuenenia sp.
TTCCGCATGACGTTGCTGAATCGTGAGCATCTGAGCTGCCATGGTCTGTGGCGTCTCCTTCGTCAACTCCATCAGATCGACAAGTTCCTTGTGCAGACCGCGACATTCATCTTCCGCCGAGGCCAAATTACGCAGGCTGTGGACCTGTTCGTGCAGTTCCGTCATCCGATTTGAAATCTGTTCCATGCGTTTCATGCACGGCTGCAATCGCTGCGTCCGCAGGCTCAACTCTTCCAGCAACGTCACGCAACGACGGCGACGTTCGGTAAGACGCTGCTGAACATCAGTTCGTTCAGTTTCGGCAAGATCTCTGGAACGCAGTTTTGCGTAATCTTCCAGATCCCTCTTTCGCATGCTGTCGATCGTAGCCAGGTTGATCGGCATACGACCGAGGATCTGCTCTTTCTCCAGGCTTTCCGTCATCGACACCTTGATCGTACGGTCAAATGGCAGCTCGCTGCGATGCACCTTAATCAGTGTTTCGTGACAGAAATTCAAGGCAAATTCACTGGTCAGCAACGCGCGGCGAAAACGGCGGCGGGAGACTTCGATCTGTTTGGCAAGAAAGATCTCTTCTTCGCGCGTCAACAGCGGAATCTCGCCCATCTGTGACAGATACATGCGGATCGGATCTTCCGTGCCGCGAGACGAATCTTCACTGTCGATCCGGATCTCCGGACGACGTTTCTTGCGGAGCGCGAGCGGTTCGCCGGCATCGTCCCTGATCGGATCGGCGACGATCTGCATATTCAGTTCTTCAAGACATGTGATCAGATTGTCCAACTGCAGCGGATCAGTGGCTTCGTCGGGCAGGAAAGCGTTGACCTGTGAAAACAAGAGGTGTCCCTGCTTCAGGCCGGTTTCAATCAGTTGGCGAAGAGATTCATCGAGGCGGTACATGTTCAAGCTCCTGTGGTTTTTAAGTCGTCGATTGATGTGTGGTGGTGGCGAAAACTGTCACATCAAGTGACAACGGTCTTACTTCATGGACGAAGGATGACCCATTTGACTTTGACGAAAATTGTAAAGTCGGCGGAGCGCGTCTTTTGTGTCGTCGTCGAGTTCGCTCAGGGACTTTGCCGTTTGAGACAGAAGATGTTTCGACACGAGGTTCAGTCGTTTTTCTCGCCGCTCCAGAATAGGTCCGAGAACCCGTTCCAGATGGTTTGGCACGGAGGTGCCGTGTTGCTCATGAAGGTCCGGCTGATCCGTCATGAGCCTGAAAATCCCTTTCTCCTCTGCCGTATCCACCACCGCATTGATCAGACTCAGAAGATCTGAATCAGATTCCGCTGCAATGATCAATCGGCTGAGTTCGGGAAGGTCTCCGTCTTCCTTCCACAGATCAATGCACAACGCCAGCAGCCGCTGATGTCGCACATTTTCGAAATCATCCGCCCCGATATGGTGCTGAATCAGGTCGATGGATTCCGGACATGTCAGAATGATCTCAAGCATCTCCCGTTCCGCTCTCTCAATTGCGTTCTCGATCCGGGGAGTTATTTCTCTCGACTGCCGGTCAGCATCACGACGAAACAGTCCTTTCTTTTGTGTCTTATTTCTGACTTCGTTCAGTTGCTGCCGTGCCGTGCGTTCATCCACCTGAACTCGCCAGCACACATTGCGAAGAATCATATCTTCACGAACAGTTCCGGCCAGTCCCTGCGACTCCGCAAGGAAATCGAGCATGTGATTCAGAATCTGCTGACGCCCGGCCACAGAATGTGAGTCCGTGCGCTGCAGAACCGATTGCAACTTGTATTCCCACGCCTCAGCGGCCGTTTCAATAAGCTTGTAAAATTCCTGTGCCGTGTGTGCTTCAAGGTAATCCGCAGGATCCTTGCCTGACGGCACATTCAGCACGCGAAGATCCAGATCCTGAGCAAGAAATCGAGATATTGATCGTTCTGCCGCCTGTTGCCCTGCGTCATCACTGTCATAAACCAGCACGACTTTTTCTGCGAAACGCCGCAGAAAACGGACGTGTTCTTCCGTCATCGCCGTCCCAAGAGTCGCAACAGCGTTCGTCACGCCAGCCTGATGGCAAGCGATGCAGTCCATGTACCCTTCTACGATAATCGCCGTTTTACTCTTCCGGATAGCCTCCCGCGCTCGATCAAAGGCAAACAACATCCGGCGTTTTTGAAAAATCGCACTTTCAACACTGTTCCAGTATTTCGCATCACTCTCGATGTTGCCTCCCGGCAACACTCGTCCGCCAAACGCAACCGGACGGCCACGTTCGTCAAAAATCGGAAACACCAGACGACCAACTAAATTGTCAAAGTATCCAGGTCCGTTGTTTCGTTCCTGAATCAACCCGGCAGAAACAAGTTGGGCCGGAGTAAATTTCCCCCTCGCTTTTTCAAGGAACCAGTTCCAGTCCTCCGGGTGATATCCCAGCTTGAATTGACTCACTGTTTCGTCAGACAATTTTCGTTTCAACACATACTGTCGAGCGTTGTCGGCCATTGGTCCGGTTCGCAACGTCTGATTCATCAGGTTGACCGCCCATTCGACGACAACCAGCGAATCTGTTTTTCGGCCTGCGTTCTCGTGTGATGCTCCGTTCCGCGAATGTTTTGGAACTTCCAGACGCGCTCGACGGGCAAGAGACTCCAACGCTTCCGGAAATGGAATGCGTTCAATTTCCATTACCCAGCGAAAACAATCCCCGCCCGCGTCACACACCCAACATCGATATGACTGTCGATCCGGGTAGACGTGAAAAGAAGGATTCTTGTCATCGTGAAACGGACATAACCCAACAAAGTCCCGCCCCCCGTGGAGCGGTTTCAGTGCGACAACCTCGGACACCAGATCCACGATATTCGTGCTGGACCGAACAAGCTCCTTGAAGTCATCTCCAAAACCCTGAACCACATTGGACTCCGATCGAATGATCCGTCAAACCGTCGGATTCCGACTCATTCTTTCCCTGCGGAACAATCAAAGATCCGCGCAGCCAAACGGCTGCCAGTCAATGCTTGTTGCCAGAAGGCATATAGAAATCAGTGGGAGCATCATCGCTCAACCACTGAGGCACATCACTTTGCGACGCCCAGAGCTGCATCCTGAACTCCTCCTCCGGCGTCGCGCAATTGTAGCCGCGATTCGCTCGCGGTCAAGCTGTTGGATCCTGCTGAAGCAGCGAAACCTGAGGTCGCAAAGTCTTGCGCAGCACAATGTTACAGGCTTCTGCCTGATGCTTTTTCCCCGCTTTCGGAAGACTCTCGCGATTCTGCTCAACGCGGCGTCTCGCCCGTATTTCGCCAGTGAGCACAAAATCCCACTGGCAAGCCCCATTCCAGGCAAAACTGAGGGAAAGCGCTTGACGACGTCCAATGCGGCGATTCCTGGACGGTGAATATTGAAGCCCGAGACTTTGCCAGAATCTTCGCAACGATCGTAAGTCTACTTTAGACCGATATCGTTCGCTCGACGGGAATCGACTGGCCATGCGACGGACATGAATGTCCATCCTACGTAATTTACTTCGGCTTCAACAGTTGCAACTGCTGGCCGTCGTATCGCACCACGCAGTCCGGAGAACCCGCCGCTTGTTGTTCCAGAATCATTTCCATTGCCTGCACGGCGGCCACAACCTGACGATCAGCGGCAAGATCTGCATAATGCAGCGATCGCACGGATTGCAGTCGCTCGTCACGCTCAGCCGCCAACCCGCCGTGTTCAACAAATGCGACTTCTCTCGCAAAACGTTCAATGACTTCCACACCGTAGCCGCGTTGACTTCTCTCGCCCCACGGCTCCACGAACGTGGCGTTGTAGTGATTATTGATCGTGTTTTTCATGCGGATTGGCGTCAGATTCTCAACGGTGACCTCAACTCCGCGTTTGCGGGAGTGTCCGTTCCAGATGCCATTGTCGAAACGGAACTGAACCTCCTGTTCCACATAGCCGGGAAAATTGTCAGGAGTCACCCAGGACGTATGAATGTCAAATGCCGCCTCACGCCCGGAATCGTATTCGTAGATCAGCCGCAGTTGCACACTGTCCCATGTGTTGCCGTCCGCCGCTCCCACAATACCCCGCTGGCCGGTGCAGGTGATCGTCTTCAATCGCCCGCCAAAAGTGAAGTCGATGAGCTTAATATAGTGGACCGCGACATACGTTCCCGGATTACGCCCGGTGATCCACTCAGAAAATTGAGCTCCTGAAATCTGCCGTGGTTCCAGTAACGAACAATAGCCATTGTTCACATGCTGCAGTACATTGTCATGCACGAGCGTCCGCAGCTTTTTATGGTCGGGATCCAGCAACTTGTGATACACAACCCGCGCGAGGACGCCACGTTCTGTTGCCAGCGCGACAAGTT
This sequence comes from Candidatus Kuenenia sp., assembly GCA_043722015.1. Lineage (GTDB taxonomy): Bacteria > Planctomycetota > Planctomycetia > Planctomycetales > Planctomycetaceae > SXXK01. The sequence goes on from JAYSPO010001540.1 coordinate 4,337, forward strand.
CATCGAGTTCCTGCAACGACAGTACGGATGGCTTTTCCACCAGGAGATGCACACCCGCCTGCAGAATTGCCTTGCTGGCTTCGAAATGACGATGGTCAGGCGTGGCGACACAGGCAAACGTCAGTTCCTGTTTGAGCAACTCCTGCACGGCACTATCACCGCTGAAGTTGTGAAACTCAATCCCGAGAGACTTTGCCTGCGTCTGATAGCGCTCTGCCCGCTGTCCCGTTTTTGATGCGACAGCAACAAGTGGCACATCGACGTCGCCAAATGATCGGTCGTAGAGTCCCCGCAGCTTCACGTTCTCGAAGAACGGTCGATACGTGTCATCAAAAATCATGCCCATCCCGACCATGCCAGCCCGCACCTGAATCCGAG
>JAYSPO010001541.1:0-8845 GCA_043722015.1 Candidatus Kuenenia sp.
AGCAACGCGGAGGCAGTGGGTACGACCAAGGCAAAGCCATCACTATCGATTCCAGCGGGAACGTGCTTGTATCCGGGGGGGCCGACGCCGTGTCCGGTAGTGATGCGCCCGTAGTGTTCGTCAGCAAGTTCACCAATGCTGGTGCCGAGCTGTGGACGAGTACCGCCACCGGCGCCATGACGGGCACTCTGTTCAGCGTTGCGGTCGATGGCGCTGGCGATGTCTACGCCGCCGGTCGGTTTAACGGCACGGCGGAATTTCCCACCGGCACACTCGTCAGCACGGCCTCCCTGGCCCCAGTGGTCTACTCCATCAGTTCCAACCCGCTCATCACCAAGCTCGACCGCGACGGCCACTGGCTGTGGGCGCGGCAGGTGGCCGGGGACACCAGCGGCTTGGTGAGAGGAACGACCATTGGGCCAGACGGGCAACTCTATGTGTCGGGCCAGTTCGAAGGCACGATCAACTTTGATTCCAACTCACTCACAAGTTTGGGCAGCACAGACGGGTTCGTGGCGCGTGTCAACGCCGCCACGGGCAGCGTGGACTGGGCTCGGCGAGTCGGCGGCCGGGAGCTGGACCTCGTACCGGATATCAAGGTCGATCCCCAGGGAAACATCGCTGCAGTCGGTACCTTTCGGGGTACGGCCGATTTTGGCTCGGAAACGCTCACCACGGACGGAGGAGTCGAAAATGCCTTCGTGACAAAGCTGAACTCGTCAGGGACCTTCCTGGAAACTCAACGCTTCGTGACGGGAACCTTCTCGGGAAACATTAACATCGTTGTCCCTGTCGCTGGCCTGAGTATAGACTCGGCGGGAAACTTTTACATTGGTGGCTGGTTCGCCGGTGGCACAGTGCAATTTCCGCAGCAGTCTCTCAGTGGCAACTACAGCACAGGCTACGTTGTCAGGCTGCCGTCATCGGCCGCAACTAAGTTTTTTGTGGTTGACGATTCGTACAGCGATCGCACCTATCAGTACGCCGCCAGCGGCAACCTGACCATTGATAACTTTACGTTTAACAGCGGCAATTTGTCACCACGCGGTGCGGCCAGTAATGCGGCCGGAACCAAGGTCTGGGTTGCCGACGCAAACCGCAATGTCTACGTCTACAGCGCAAGTGGCGCTCAGCTGGGAGCCTGGACTGCCGGTACTTTGCAGTCGACAGCTAAGGTCGAGGGCATGACGACCAATGGCACCGATGTGTGGATCGTGGATAACACGACCGACAAGGTGTTTAAGTACACGGCCGCCGCCAGTCTTCTGTCGGGTACCCTGAATTCCTCCAGCAGCTTCAAATTGAACAGCGGCAACAGCAATGCGAAAGGAATCGTGACCGACGGGACTTCGATCTGGGTGATCAATGACAGCACAACCGACAAGGTGTTCAAGTACAGCCTCACCGGGACGTTGCTCGGAAGCTGGACGATCGACGCCGCCAACTCGTCACCGACCGGACTGACGATCGATCCGACCAACGTCAGCAACATCTGGACAGTCGACAGTGGCACGAAGAAGATTTACCAGTACACAGCCGCAGCCAGTCGAACCTCGGGCAGTCAGGCGGCTGCCGCTACGTTCGCCCTCGCCGTCGGCAACACCAATCCGCAGGACATCGCCGATCCGCCTCCGCAGACCAGCCTGCTGACGACAGAGACCGGCGCAGTCTTTGGCCATGCCTCGGTCTCGTCGGCGGTTGTTGCGAGCTCCGTCTCCAGCGTCCCTTTGCCGCTCCTGAAGAAATTGAAGTCTGAACTCTCTGTTCCGGACAGTTCGCTCAGCGGCCTGGTCACTCAGTCCCGCGACTCAGCTGATCTGAACGGCCAGACTTCTGGTCTGGGTCGATCAAAGACATCCGCGAGGAAGCAACTGAATTCAGCCCTCAGCCAGGCGGATCCGTTGGCATCCAGCGACATCACCACGGGAGGCGACCTGGATGATCTGTTTGCCGACTGGAGCACCGACCCGCTGCAGTTGCTGGTGAATGGGGCCACGTAACGGCAGCGAAGATCCGTTTGAGAAACAACTGACCCAACTTCCTCTCCACCTGTGAAGGGGAGAGGGCCGGGGCACATTTGGCTACGGGCGACGCCCGTGTTGGGCACTGCCAGGACGATGGAGCCCCGGAGCCATGCCGCGTACTTTATGTATCGATGGACCGGGATTCTGAGCACGAAATTGCACTGACAAATCGATTTCAGGTACCCACAATCAATGTGCCAAAGTACACTCGCGTAGGCGACGTCGCTCCGCCGACTCGCATTCCGGATCACAGACGTGCGAAAGAATGTTTTCCGGGCGGTTCGCTTAAGTCGAGGTTGAAGGTATATCGACGTTGGCGCCAGAGAATCTCAGTCGTCGGAGCGACTGAGCTACAATCAATGTGTCAAAGTACACTCCGTAGGCGATGTCGCTCCGCCGACTCGCATTCCGGATCACAGACGTGCGAAAGAATGTTTGCGGGGCGGTTCACCTAAGCCGAGGTTGAAGGTATAACGACGTTGTCACCAGAGAATCTCAGTCGTCGGAGCGACTGAGCTACGTGAGCCCCATTCACTTCGGCAGCAGAAAGGCAACACCGTGAAACAGGAACATCCTGGATTCAATCATCCGCGTGTCGCCAGGCGAACGGCGGTTCAGGCGGGAGGCATCAGCCTGCTTGGTCTCGGGATGAATCATCTCGCCGGACTTCGAGCCGCTGCGGCTGAATCCACATCGCACCAGACCCCGATCCGCTCGTGCATCTTTATTTTTCTCTCCGGTGGGTTGTCGCAGCACGACAGCTTTGACCCCAAGCCACAGGCACCAGCAGAAATTCGAGGTGAATTTTCGGCGATTGCAACGCAGACTCCCGGAGTGCAGATCTGCGAACACTTGCCCGGTCTGGCTGTCAGAAGTCACTTGTGGTCGATGTGTCGTTCGCTGACGCATACGTCCAACGATCATTCCGTCGGGCACCATATCATGCTCACCGGCAGATCCGATCTGCCGCCCGGATTCAATCCCAATCAACCTCGCCCGCAGGACTGGCCGAGCATTGCCGCTGTGGCAGGCGCCGTTTCGACGGCTCGCAACAATCTGCCTCCGGCCGCCGTGATCCCCGAACAATTTGTCCATTACTCCGGACGTGTCTTGCCAGGCCAGTTCGCCGGTGTGATGGGAAGTCAGCGCAATCCGTGGTTTGTCGAAGCGTCTCCGTTTCACTCCACATCCTACGGAGCCTATCCGACTCATGGCTTCGACCATCAGGATCGAGGCAATAAAGATGGAAGACTCTTTGAAGCACCCAGCCTGAGTCTGCCGCACGGTCTCACGGCCACGGGGTTGAATCGACGAGTTCACCTGCTGAGCGAACTCGAACGTCAGTGTCAGCGTCTTGACGATGCGGCATTGACTGAGAACTTTGATCGATATCGTGAAGGCGCTATTTCGCTGCTGGTCGATCCCGCCATTCGCAGCGCGCTGGATGTAACTCACGCGGATGAGTCCACTCAGGACCGCTATGGCAGGAATTCATTTGGCTGGTCATTGCTGATGGCTCGGAGACTGGTGGAATCCGGCGTCAATCTGGTGCAGGTGAATCTTGGGAATAATGAAACCTGGGACACGCATGGCAATGCGTTTCCGCATCTGCGCGACAATCTGCTGCCACCGACAGACCGCGGGCTCAGCGCGTTGCTCGACGACCTGCAGGAATCCGGATTGCTCGACAGCACACTGATTATCATGGCAGGTGAATTCGGACGAACTCCGAAAATCACACTGCTGCCAAGCCACTACAAGCAGCCGGGGCGCGACCACTGGGGGCCAGTGCAGTCCGTCTTCCTTGCCGGAGGCGGAATCCAGGGCGGTCGAGTCGTCGGTGGTACGGACGACATCGGTGCGTATCCGACGTTCGATCCGCAGCGCCCGGAAAATTTCGCCGCGACGATCTATCAGGCACTCGGAATTCCGCAGACTGCCGCATGGAAAGATGAACTTGGGCGGCCTCATCATGTGTATCACGGCGAACCGATTTCGGGGCTGACGTAGAACCCCACTCTGCCGGAATTAAGTTCGGCGAGCGGAGCGGCGTGAGCCCTCCGGTACCTCCTACTACTAACAGTTGATTACTTGTTCTCTCTTGAAGATTTTCAGGCGGCGGTTTGTAGAGGTTATTCTCGTGTCTAAACTTCGCTTTTCCCAGGGTTTAGCCTCGCGGACGGGTGAATCGCAAAGTAGCCGTCACGCTCCGCCGTGAAGAGCCTTGAAAAAGGCCACATGAATGAAGATCCCGTGACGATTGATCTTCATCCTTTTCGACTCGTCTGATCGAGCCGCCTTGTTTCGGTTGATGAATGTCTTTTGACAAATGCTCATCACGGCGGAGCGTGATGGCTACTTTGGGTTGCGGGCGAAGTCCGCGCTGGGTTGTACCGGCAAGCTGACGCATGCCGCTCGCCAACTGTCTCGCTCATCACCGCGCGGAATACACTTCAGGGTGCTGAATTCGCGCGTGTCACTCGGCCAGCAGCCGCGCCGCCGGATTTTCGATTGCGGCCACAACGGATTGCAGAAACTTTGCTGCCGGAGCGCCGTCGATGGCGCGGTGATCGAAGGTCAGACTGAGTGTCATCATCGGGCGGACTTCGATGCGATCATCGCTCCCTACGACCGCTTGTTTGCGTATCGCACCCAGTCCCAGAATTGCCGTCTCCGGAAGATTGATGACCGGTGTGAAAGTATCGATCCCGAAGCTGCCAAGATTGGTGATCGTGAACACGGCGTCCTGCATCTCGGACCCCGACAATCGTCCGTCGCGCGCTTTGCGGATGATGCGAGACGATTCGGCTGCAAGACTCAGCAGCGATTCGTTTGCGACATTGCGCAATACCGGAACGATGAGTCCCTCCGGTGTATCGACGGCGAGCCCGATATGAATGTCATTGTCTCCCGGCAATTCGATGGCATCTCCGTCCCAGCGACCAGCCAGTCGTCGCTCCTGCCTGAGACAGCCTGCAACCAGTTTGGCGATAATATCGTGAAAAGCCGGAATCAGCGATTCACCTGCGGTCTTGAATTGTTGTCTCAGGCTGACCAGATTGGTTGCGTCAGCCTGCGTAGTCAGCGTCACGGGTACTGCTTGTCGATGACTGTCGGCCAGTCTTTCTGCGATGACTTTACGACGACCGGACAAAACAACGCGTTGTCCGCGGAAACCCGCCGAATCTCCGCTGGCCGTCTTCGCGGCGTGCACAACATCGCGTTCGCGAATTCTGCCGTTCCGCCCGGTCCCCTGGAGTTTACTTAGATCGATGCCCGCTCGTTTGGCGGCACGGCGGGCTCGTGGAGTGGCGATGATTTCACCGGCTGGCTCAGTAGAATTCGTTGAGTTGCTACCATCTGCTGCTCGTGCCGCAGCGGCCCGCACATCGTCTTCCGTGACGCGATCCCGAGAGCCGGTGCCCGGGACTTGCGCCAAATCGACACCCAGTTCTCTGGCAAGCCGACGTACCGAAGGCGATGCGCTGACGGCGACGCTGCTGCTGTCGGTCACCATCGCGTCCTCGACTTTCTCCGTCGTGGTCGAAGCCACATCGCTGCCTGACGGTGCCTGCGGCAACGCTTCCCCGTCGCCAACTAAATGCCCAATCACCGCACCAACTTTGAGCACCGAACCCGGTTGAGGCCCATCCGCCGGGATCCGCAGTACGCCGTCGTCCAGCGCTTCGATTTCCTGCAGAGCTTTCTCGCCCTCCAGCTCGAACAACGCGTCGCCGCGCCGAACGACGTCTCCGTCTTTCTTCATCCACCCGGCAAAAATACCCTCTTCCATCGACCAGCCCAGACGCGGAATCGTGATTTCAAATGACATTAGGCAATATCCCAAATCTCAAATCTCAAATCTCAAATCCCAAATCCCAAATCCTAAATCTCAAATTCCCTATTCCCGCACTAACTCCCGGATCGCCAGAGCCACATCCATCTCTGTCGGTACGACTGCCGCTTCCAGTGTGGGCGCGTACGGAGTCGGAGCAAATGCACCGTTGACGCGCTTGATGGGAGCATCGAGATCGTTGAAACCCACATCCGCAATCTGAGCTGCAATCTCTGCACCCAGGCCAAACGCTGCCGGAGTTTCCTCAACGATCAACAACCGGCCCGTCTTCGCCACGGATCGCAGAATGGTCGCCGTGTCCAAAGGTGAAATTGTGCGAGGATCAATCAGCTCGACCGAGATGCCTTCCTGTTGCAGCGTGCCACAAAGTCCCAGCGTCACCGGCACCATCTTCGCCAATGCCACGACTGTGACGTCCGTACCTTCACGCACGATGGTCGCTTTTCCAAATTCAATTTCATAATCATGTTCCGGCACATGGCATTTGGCCGTGAGGATTTCACGATGTTCCAGAAACATCACCGGATCATGGCACCGCAGTGCCCGCAGCATCAGGCCCTTTGCATCATACGCGTTCGACGGCATCACCACGCGAAGGCCCGGAACCTGACCGTAAAGAGCATGATAGCTGCCGGAATGATGCGTCGCCGCAGAATGCCCGATGCCGACGCAGCCACGAAGCAGCACAGGCATCTTCAGGCGACCACTGGACATGTACTGCATCTTGGCAATCTGATTGATGATCTCACCGACTGAGTCCAGAATAAAGTCGGCGAACATAAAATCGATGACCGGCCGAGTCCCCGTCATCGCCGCTCCGCCCGCCAGACCCACGAAACCGCGTTCGCAGATCGGTGTGTCGCAAAGTCGTTCAGGTCCGTGCAGATCGTAGAGTCCCGGAGTCGTACGAAAATTGCCGCCGCGAATTCCGATGCCCTCGCCCATCACGAAAATTTTCGGATTGCGTGCCATCTCGCCGGCCAGCGCTTCGACAGTGGCCTGCGTGAAGGAAATCTCACGCGGCGGTGACGGTGCTGCTGGCCGAATGATGCTTGATTCCGGCGGCGATGCCGCATCTGCAGGTGAATACACGTGCGTCGTGGCGGAGGTCGCTTCAGGGTACGGACTCTTCTCAGCGAACTCCCGTGCTTCGCGAACCATTTCCAGAACTTCGGCTTCGATCGCTTCCATTTTGCCACTCAACTCCGCAGGAGCTGCGGCTTTGAGGCGTGAGATCGGACAACGCTTCTTCCACGCATCCACCTCTTCGCGAGTTCGATATGTGAAGTCGCCCATCCCTTCCGCGTGGGCTCGCGTGCGGTATGTTTTGCATTCGATCAGTGTCGCCCCTTGTCCGGCTCTGGCTCGAGCCACGGCGTCTCCTGCAATGCGTGCGATCTCAACAACATCATTACCATCGATTTCAAACCCCGGAAGTCCATACCCCGCCGCGCGACCTGCGACGGTCGGCGAACCGCTCGAATAGGAAAACGGAACCTCTGTCGCGTATTGGTTGTTTTCGCAGATAAACAACGTCGGCAGTTTCCAGATGCTCGCCATGTTCAGCGCTTCATGGAACGCGCCGTTGTTGACCGCTCCATCACCGAAGAACGCGACTGCGACGTTTCCGTTCTTCATCAGTTTCGCACTGTAACCGCCTCCGCAGGCCTGCAGCATACAAGGTCCCACAATGCCACTGGTTCCCATCATCCCGATTTCGGGTGAAAACAGATGCATCGACCCGCCGCGCCCGCGCGAGCAGCCGGTCACCCGACCGAAGAGTTCGGCCATCAATTCTCGCGGTGGCATACCTTTGGCCAACGCATGTCCGTGGCCGCGATGCGTGCTGAAGACCGTGTCGGATTTCGTCAAATGCGAACACACTCCCGCCGCAATCGCTTCCTGTCCGACATACGTGTGACACGCTCCGTGAATGAGTCCCCGCTGATGACAGCGCGCGAGTTCCTCTTCCGTGTGTCGGATGATGAGCATGGTGCGATACAGGGAAATGATTTGATCATTGGTCATGAATTAATAGTCCTTAGTTCGACTGTTTAACTTTCGACCCCAACGGCCTCGTGCCGTTGGTGAAGTAGATGGCGGGCTAGTCTCCGTCGGTGGAATCGCCCTTCCAACTCTCGCATTCCTCCGCCTTCGGCGGAGGAATGCGAGAGTTGGGAGGGATCAGTGGGGTGTCGTCTGTTAGCCCACCATCTCTTTCACCATCCGGGCAAGCCGGATGGGGTCTTCGATGAGAAAGTCAAACAGTTCAAGTAGTTACGCTCAACGCATGGTATTTACTTTCCGCAAACTGCTGCACTGCCGTTCCTTGATGCCCCGGCGTTCCCCCAGCGTTCATTGCCGTGTTGCCCCCGTCCATCGGGATGATCGCTCCTGTAATCCATTGCGATGCGTCGGACGCCAGCAGTACAGCTAACCCCTGAATATCGTTCGGCTGCCCCAAACGACCGATCGGAATGCCGCTGAGGAATCGTTCTTCGAGCCCCGGGTCGTCTTTCATGCGAGCCTCCAGGCTCGGGTTCACAACCTGCGCCGGTGTCACACAATTGACTCGCACACCGCGACAGCTCCATTCCGTACTCAGCTCGCGCGTCATCTGAATTACGGCCCCCATGGCCATGCTGTACGCAATGTGGCCTCGCCCGAGTGCTGTCGTACTGGCCAGTGATCCGATATTCATGATCGAACCACGTCCCTGAGCCAGCATGCGACGTCCAGCTTCCTGACACATGGCGAATCGCCCCACGACAAGATTCTGCAGAACTCGATGCAGGTCCACGATCGTCAGATCTTCAGGCCGAGCGAGATGACCATCGCCCGCAATGTTTCCCAGAAAATCAACTCGACAAAATTCCTGATCAACCTGACGAAAGAGTTTCGCAATCGCATCAGGATCCGACACATCGCACGCCGATGCCGTTGCGCGACGGCCCAGTCCGCGAAT
>JAYSPO010001542.1:0-2179 GCA_043722015.1 Candidatus Kuenenia sp.
CTTCTGTTCATGGTCGTAGAAGGCTCGATCGGAAAAAATCGACAGCCCCTTCCAGCGACGCAGCGATGTGGCGATTCGTTCGTAGTTGCGACTTTCATCCGCCCAGCCCAGCAGCCGCAAAATTTCATACCGGCTGAAGGACACTTCCCGCGTTGCGAAGTCATTCAGGCGGCTGAGCTGGATGCACGCCAGCAGGACGTCGTCGTCTTTGGATGTGGGCAGGCCGTATCGGTCGGAGCCCGATAAGGTCAGTCTTCTGGGCAGATACTTGTTTTGTTCCCGATCGAAGACCGTGTCGTCCAGTACCACCGTTTTGGTTCCATCAAGGAATCGGTCGGAAATGGCTGCCAGCGGAAACTCGGCCAAGTTGAGTTCATCCACGGCGGAATCAAGTGGCTGGTTTTGTTGTTTCTGCCGGAGGGTGTCTGATGAGTTTTCTTTCACGTACTTTTACATTGAACAACAACCTTCCCTTGTTGTTGTTTATCTATTTAAATAACAAATTAGGGGGGTGAAATTCACCCATCGTTTCAGGCACTTGCGACCGAAAAAGATGTTTCATTGTCCGGTAACTGAGCCCCAAAAGGTGTTTCATTGTCCGGCAAACAGTGTTTCGTTTCACGGTAGTTCGGATAACGCAATGTGTCTCATTGTCCGGTATTTCACGAGTGTCCCACGGACTTGTTTCACAGCCTTCGGACCTGGCAAACGTCTTCCCAATTCCCCCGACGCCGAGCATCGCAGGTTCCGCCATTTTGCGCAAGAAAATTCTGCAATCGTGCTGGCATGCTGGCTTGTAACACTTTTCCCGGCGAGCGGTGGGTGTCAGCCCGCCGGTATTGTGTTCCTTCGAACGACGCCAAATAAGGACCGGCCAGTTGACACTGGCCGCTCGCCGTCTTGATTCTTCCCCGCTGGTCGCGGCGAGCCGCGAAATCCTGCTCGGCAAGCAGGACCTACAGGAAGCCCATAAAAAAATGCTTGCCAGCTGACCGGCAATCGTGCTTTATTGCCAGCATGATTATTTCACTGGTCAATTCAAAAGGAGGAGTCGGCAAGTCCACGCTGGCAGGCAGTCTTGCTGGCTGGCTTGCAAGCAATGGACGTTCAGTCATTCTTGCGGACTGTGATACCCAGCTATCATCCAGCGAATGGATCAAGGAAGCGCTGCCCGAACTTCAGGTGGTGCGACTCGCGAACGCTGACGCAGTTCTGGATGAACTTCCGTTGTTGGCGCAAGAAGCGGACTTCGTCATTGCCGACGGGCCCGGTAGCCAGACGGAAACCAGTCGAGCCCTGTTGATGTGGGCGGATCTGGCGATCATGCCCTGCAAGGCCAGCATGTTCGAAGCACGAGCTCTCGATAAAAACACGGCCTTTGTTCGGCAGGCTCAAGCGATTCGCAAGGGACCACCGGAAGTGATTGCCGTTTTGAGTATGGTCGGTCGCGAATATCGGTTGACTCGTGATATGCGGGAAGCCGCCAGAACGTTGGGGCTGAAAATCGCCGAAACGCCGATCACGCTCCGGCAGGCCTATGCAGATGCCCCGGGTCAGGCCACTTTTGTCTGGAACATGGGCTACCACGCAAAAGGAGCGGCCGAGGAAATTGATCGGCTCTTCCGGGAACTGTTTCCGGAAATTGCCGCTGAGTCATTCGGCGAGAACCAACGAATCCAAATCAATCGCAAACCATAACGAAAACGAACAAGGAGGCTCACTGAGTATACATCTATGGCCGAACGCAGAAGTCTGACCACCGCAGTCCATTCTATTCCGCATGCAGACCCAGAAGTCGTGCGAGCCTTCGTGACGCAGGACAAGAAGCCCGCACCTGCCGTCACGGAACCAACCGTTACACGGCCCCTCTAACCGCCGGTTTTCAACCAGTTGGACTGATACCCATCACAGTTCGATTGCGCCCAGAAATTGCCGGAGCGTTAAAACGAGCCTCACTGGAACGCCAACTCGCCGCTGCCGACTTTTTCAGCCAGCAGGAAATCGTCGAACGCGCTCTCGCCGCATGGCTGCGTGAAAATGCCTGCCTGAATTTGTAATTCGCAGGGATTCAATTCACGTCATTGGAACGGAAACGAGTGAAATTGAAAACCTCGTGAATGCAGAGCATTCGGAGGAATTGCTTCCTCGTTTCCGGCCAGGCAAGATTCATCCACGTTCG
>JAYSPO010001543.1:0-1973 GCA_043722015.1 Candidatus Kuenenia sp.
CCAGCCGCCATGCGATACACCGAAGCGCGCCTGTCCGGTGCCGCCGCCGAAATGATGCGCGACATCGATCGCGAAACCGTTGACTTCGCACCGACGTACGACAACGATCGGCTGGAGCCCGTCGTCCTGCCTGCACGGTTTCCGAATCTGCTTGTCAATGGGTCAAGCGGAATTGCGGTCGGGATGGCGACCAGCATGCCTCCACATAATATGTCGGAAGTCTGCGAATCGGTCATTCGCGTCATTGATGATCCTGATTTGTCGCTCGACGAATTGCTCGACGTCATCCCCGGCCCGGACTTCCCGACCGGCGGCATTATCTGCGGCAGCATGGGAATCCGTCAGGCCTACATGACCGGCCGTTCGACGTTGACGCTGCGATCCCGCACACATTTCGAAACCGAAAAGAATTCTGACGTCATCGTCGTCACCGAAATTCCGTATCAGGACACGCGTGATCGCATTCGTGAAAAACTGGAAATCCTGGTCCGTGATGAACGAATCAAAGGCATCTCGCGCATTGTCGACCTGACAGACCGCACGATTCCATCATGGCAGGTGCGACTGCATATCGTGCTCAAACGTGATGCCGACAAAGAAGTTGTGCTGAATCAATTGTTCCAGTATTCGCCGCTGCAAACCACCGTCAGCGTGATCATGCTGGCGCTCGAAGGCAATCGTCCGCAGTTGATGACCGTGCGGATGCTGTTGGATTCATTTATTCGGCATCGCGTGGACGTCATTCGTCGCCGTACCGAATTTATGCTGCGCGAAGCTCGCAAACGCAAGCACACGGTCGAAGGGCTTTTGCTGGCTCAGACGGACATCGATCGCATTATCAAAACGATCCGCGATTCTGCCAGCCGCGCTGCTGCCAAAGATGCGTTGCAAAAGGTTCCTGTGCCTTCACCGCTGGTTTCACGGGCTCTGGGAGAAGACGGCTTCAAGGCGTTCGTGCTGGAAAACGGGGAGGCAGACAACTACTTCCTGTCGGCCAATCAGTCCGAAGCCATTGTGTCGATGCAACTTGGTTCGCTGGCAAATCTGGAACGCGAAAAACTCGTCGCCGAACATCAGCATTTGCTCGACAATATTGGTGAATTCCTGCGGCTGCTGTCTGACGAAGCAAATCTGCGAGCCGTCGTCCGCACCGACATGGAAGAACTTAAGGCCCGCTTCCCGGACAAACGCCGCACGACGATTTCCGACGAAGAACTCGGTGATTACGACAAGGAAGCACTGATCGCCGAACAGCCGATGGTAGTGACCATGTCGCAGCGCGGATACATCAAACGCACTCCGCTGGATGTTTATGAAGCTCAGAATCGTGGCGGCAAAGGTATCAAGGGTGCAACCTCGGATGACGAAGACCCGATCGCGCATCTGTTCGTGACAAGCACGCACGACTTCCTGTTGTTCTTCACGGACAAAGGCAAAGTCCACTGGATCAAGGTTTACGATCTTCCGTTGCAGGCTCGCACAGGCAAAGGCCGAGCCCTCGCGAACATCCTGACTTTGGAAGAAGGCGAAGGCATCGCCAGTTGCTTCAACGTGCGTTACTTTCCGGATGACCAGTATCTGGTTATCGCAACTCGGCAGGGCATCATCAAGAAGACGGCACTGTCGGCCTACGGCCGCCCCATGAAAGGTGGCATCATCGCGATCCGTCTGGACGATGGCGATGCACTGATCGACGTCCGCATCGTACAGGGAGTCGAAGATCTTGTCCTGTCAACCTCCGGCGGCATGGCGATTCGCTTCAACCATGAAGACGCCCGCCCCATGGGCCGCGCGACTCGCGGCGTGAAGGGCATTAAGCTGAAGAAAGATGAAATCGTCGTGGGCATGGTGGTCGCCGATCCGGAGCGGACGTTGCTGAGCATCTGCGAATTTGGCTACGGCAAACGCACGCCGTTCGGACCGGGCGAACTGGATTCCGGCGAAGCCACCTCGGACGATGCGCCACCAGATGA
>JAYSPO010001544.1:0-1622 GCA_043722015.1 Candidatus Kuenenia sp.
CCCTCCCAACTCTCGCCTTCCTCCGCCTTTGGCGGAGGAAGGCGAGAGTTGGGAGGGCGTTGTCGCTGACAGCGGCTAGCCCGCCATCTACTTCACCAACGGCACGAGGCCGTTGGGGTCGAAAGTCAAACGGTCGAACTAATGGTGTTACTGCTTCGCAGAGAACTCAATCTCCAGTGACTCCTGTTGCTGATTGTCGCTGCCCGATCCGGCAGGAACAAGTGATTGCTTTACTGCCAGCCGCCCGGTGATGTGAATCGGAGATTCGAACCAGTGACTGAGCGATTCGAGGATCTCGGCGGGGACCGGCTGACTGTCGGTTCTTGAGCGGTGGCGGGAAATCACGATCATGGTGAGGGTGACATTTGACGGCACGTTGGCGATCCATATCCCGGCTTCATCAGCCTGATGCACGGAGCCGCCAAGTGTTTCGAGTGCCGCTTCAACCGCCTGGCGGGCTTTGGAGTCTGTGGATTCCCGCAACGGTCGCGCGTCAAGACGCAGCGTCGTCGTATTTTCGGTTGGCAGTAGCAGCACAATAGCTCCTGCGTCTGCGGCGGAGTTTCCGGAATCGTTGACGAAGCGCACGACGCCTGTCAATTGACGCGCACTGGCAGCTGGCAGCGGAATCGCGTCTGCGGGACCGGGCGCGAGGGCGGATTTTGGATCGGCTGTGGCTGCGCCGGGATGGTCACTCGATTGCCAGAACTTTCCCAGAAGCAGTCCCGCTGCAAACGCCGGCAACGCAAGCATCAGCGGAAGCAACGAAAAGCGGCCAGTCTTGGATTGCTCCGCCGCAGTTGGCTGTGTGTGTTGCTCTGGCGGCGGTGGTGCGACAGACGCGGATGCTGCAAGTTCCCGCAGAGCCGAAGTCAGATCGGGTTCCACTAGATCGGGAAGGATAAGCCGTGCGGAATCATCGACATCTGGCGAACCAAGTGCTGACAACTCCTGCAATGCGTTGCGCAGGCCCGGATGGTCGCCTGGTCTCGGCGCCTGTTTCGTTCCGGTCGCCCCGCCGCCTTCGTGGGGTACAAGGACGGATCGACCGCACGCCGGACAATCGACGAGCATCCGGGCTTTCGTGGTTGAAATTCCCAGGAACTGGCGACAATGGGGGCAACGAAACTTGATAGCCATCCAAACCTGCTCTGCTCAGCAAACGTTGAGAGTTAAGTATTCCTGAGAAGATTTTTGGCAACGCATCATTTTGAGATCGACTAAATGTAGGCCGACTTCGCCGAAGTCGGCACGGCAGATTTCTGCGAAATCTACTTACCTGTTTCGATTGCGGGCGAAGCCCGCGCCAAGAAATTCAATCGGTCAACGGTTTCGGGACATGATAACGTTTGAGTTTTCGGTCAAGCGTCGAGCGTTCAATTCCAAGGATCTGCGAAGCTTTGGACTTGTTCCAGCCCGTATGTTCCAGCGTTGCGAGGATATGTTCCTGTTCGACATCAGCCATGGACAATTCGCGAAACTCGCCCGTCCCGGAGCGATCTGCCGCAGGTGCTGAGACGCGGCTTCCGAGACTTGAAAGCTGGATGTCGGTGGCACGTACTAATTCGTTGCGGCACAGAATCACGGTGCGTTCGATCGTATTCTGCAATTCACGCACAGAT
>JAYSPO010001545.1:0-8851 GCA_043722015.1 Candidatus Kuenenia sp.
ATTTCAAATCTCAAATCTCAAATAGAACAATCGCGGCCCGATGGGCACGTGGTTTAACGAACACTTTGCCTGCGAAAATGGAATGCAGTCCGCATGTTCCTGCCACAATCACCACGCCGAAACCGCAATCTCCGGCGAACGAAAAACCGGCTGTTCCACGGTCCTGTTCCGCCCGAAAACCGTTCTCTTCGCAGCCGTGGGCAGGTCGATCCGGACATTTTCAGATGTCCGGGAATCCACGGCGGAGGTCGCCAGTTCAAACGCCGCGAAGTATTTCTGAAATGCTGCTTCGCGAAACTTTGGCACGACGTGGATCGCGTCAAAACCGTACCAGTGCGGTTCAGGTTCGACCAGAGGAATGCCAAACTCTGTGGCCAGCTGCCGCACGAGATGATCGAGGGACAACGAGCGTTCGAGAATCGATGTGCGCGACAGCGGGCAACCGGGAAACATGATTGTCTTCGCGATCTGAAATTGCAATGTCCCGATCCGCGTGAGCGACCCCAGCGGCAGTCCGGTCATCACGATCTTCGCATCGGATCGCCAGTCAAGAATCTGCCTGATACATTGACGCACAGAGGCTGCAATCTGATCTGGTTCAAACAGGTAGACAATATCGTTCCCAAGATCTGTGATCAGGACCAGCGGTGCATTCGCCGAATCGCGAGGCAGTTGGTCCCACAATCCGCATTGGCTGATCGCCGGCAACCGACGAAACCAGAACGCGCTGGTCTTGACATACGAACGCCCCATCCCCAGCGCGACATTCAGATTGATGGGTGCCGTTGTCATGTGCCGCAGCGCGCCAGTCAGGGCCTGCCAGCCGAGCACCAGATTGCTGGCTCCGAGCAGCACAACGTCCTGTGTGTTCATCGCTGTTGGAGGCTCCTGATGCTCTGTCAACCGTGCTTTGATGTGTGCCACTTGCTCTGCCAGTGTTGTTTACGTGCATGAAGCACTGGCAGAGCCAGTGGCACACTACCGATCAATCCGACACTGACAGAGCACCAGTTTCGCATTGACTATTCGCCCGCTTTTACGGCCGCCAGATATTCGCTCAGGCGTTGCATGTTGCGACTGAAGAGTTCGCTGGAAATGACCTGAGCTGCGCCTTTCAGAGGTGTCGCTGCAGTGACCGGCTTCCCATTTTCGTCGGACAGCCAGCGGCCTTCCGAATCCAGTTCAGAAACAATTCGTGCGGCGTCGCGTGTCAACGTGTTCAGGTTACTGACGGACTTACGAAACTTGCCGGTTTGTTTAAGCTCCTGATACCGTTTTTCAATTTTGTCGATCCGGGGCTTTGCCTTGAAACCATAGTGCGTCGGGAGATTGCTGTCATCGTAAGTCAGTTCGTAGGTGTCGCGAACAAAGTACAAAGGTCGGTTGGACTGCATCTCATAGAATCGCGCGATCTGGCCGTCGGCAAGCACTGATCGCTTCAGCCACGCAAGGCCCGGTTCGATCGGGGCCAGAAACTTTGGATCACCAGAGATTTCATGCAGGAACAGGAGCGTTTCCATCGCGTCTTCGGATTCGCGCCCTGAAATCGCAGGGGGTTCAAACTTTCTGGCCCACATGGGCTGCATGTCGAAGTTGTACTGCTGAGCCCACCCAGGCTGCGGTTCCGGCATCTGTGCCAGAATGAGAAAGTCACCCAGCTTCAGCAATGCGTCACGATACCTGGCATCACCGTAGGTCTCATGAGCCAGATCCAGCGTGCGTGCGACGGTTCCAGCCAGACCATCGTTCAGAGTGTAGTAGTCCCAGTATTCCTTGATGCGATTTTCCGTGCGCCATTCGTAGTCCGGATATGATGCTTTTTTCACTGCCTGCTGCGACACCGGTTCTCTCCATCCCTGCGGAAAACCGCCATTGGAAAACTGCGATGTGAGCAGGGAATTCAGTGCCAGCATCGTGGCATCATGAATCTCGGCGTTCCTGAATTCGAGCGCCTTGTCAACCTGCATCAGCAGGCAAACCGCAGACTGCGTCTTGTCGTCGTCGAGGGACGAAAAATTCTTTCCCTTGGCGCGGCCTTTGCCATTGCGATAGCGATATGTATGGGGCCCCTTCGGATCAAAATCGATACTGGCGTTCCAGCCACCGGACTCCAACTGCCCAAACATCAGGGCATGAGCTGCATCGATCGCGGCTGCTAGAAATTGCTGATCGCCAGTGGCTTCAAACGCACTGACAAAAGCCATGCCGACGGTCGGCGTCCCCGGCGGCTGCACCCAGATTTCGGTCGCCGCTGCTTTGCCTTCTCCCTGTCGCTGCTGCAGGTCGAGAGAATACTCGTAGACATAGCCACCGCTGACAGCGACCTTCTGATGAAAGAAATCCCCCGCAAGCTTCATAGCCTTCAGGGACTGCGTCGAGAGATCGTCCTGAGCTGAAACGGTGGGCGGGGCAAGAATTACAAATAACATCAGGATACGAATCATGGGAAGCTCTGAATTCATTTCAATTTCAGGTGAAGTCGCCAGCACAAGCGAACTACTTTCCCAGAGCAAAATTACCTGAAAAAGAAAGCGGTGACGAGTCACCGCACTCCAAAGGTCGCTTGTTCAGGGATTGATTGCCGCCGTGGTCGCGTTCAGGACGCTCGATGCGGGGTAAAGGTGATCGAACGAAATCAGTCGCTGGCCTTCCTTGATCAGAAACTCTGTGTCCATGAAAGGTTCGTAGCTGATGTCCTGCCAGCGGATTTTGCCACGGGCATCAATCACAAATGTGCCGTGCAGAGCGGCTTTTTCGAAATCGTCATAGCAACGGTACTCGCGGAAAATTGTCATTTCCGGATCGGCCACGAGTGGAAACGGGAATACCTTCTCCAGATTTTCACAGGCAAGTTTCAGGTTTTCCTGCTTGTCGGTGCTTACCGCGATGACCTCAAATCCCGCAGCGAGGATGGCGTCATGGTTCTTCGCGATCGCCTGCAACTGCTCCGCACAATGTAGACATCCATAACCCAGATAGAACACCACAATCACCGGACGGCCGTGATAATCACTCAGCGAACGAGTCTTTCCATCCGGATCAGGCAACGCCCATTCAGGAGCATCGCGTGGCGACCAGCGAAACGGTCCCAGCGAATCCAGATTCGGCCGAGTGCCGATGTCGGCAGGAACTTCATGCGGAAGTCGCCAATCGGCCGCGTAACCGAATTCTACGGCGATCGGTGCCAGCCGCATCATCGGTGCCACATCGAGATCGATCGTGGAGGAAATCTTCCGAAGCTGTTCAAACGCAGCCTTCGACTCATCTTTCTTTCCTGCCGCATAAAACGCTTCAACCTGACTGCCGAGTGCGCGAACTTCGCCCGGGTTCGATTTTACATTCTCCGCCGTTTTCTGCATGGCGTCTTCGGTCTTTCCGGCTCGCAGCATGGCGGAAATCAGATCATCGTTGGAGACGCTGGCTTTTGTGAACAGGTCCAACGCCTTCTCATGTTCACCCAGACGCGATGCAACCCTGGCGTCAATTTCTAAAGTGGCCTTTTCAAGCCACTCCATCCTTCCCTTGAACTTGTTCTCCGCGTCCTTTTTCGCCTTTTCAATCGCTGTGTCGTCCGACTTTGCTTCACGGGCTTTTGTTTCTGCTTCAGCGACTGCCGTCGATTGCTTCTGTTTTTCTTCGTCCAGCTGTTTCTGCAGTCGATCCCGGTAAACGGCAGCATTCGTGTTGTCGCCAATCGCCGCGAACGCTGAACCGATGGCTCGATCGCGACGCAGATCTTCGTCGGCATTACCAGTGTCTGCCAGCCACGTCGTGCCCCTCAAAGCAGCGAGCGTTTCGTACATTTCGAAACTTTGCAGCACGTTGATCAGTCGGTCACGTCCGTACTTGAAGCTGCCGGATCTGGCGAGTGAATTGTATTTCGGATGCTGCGGCAGACTGAGCATGTTACGCGCAAGATCTTCGGCGGCGTGAGCGCGCCCGATCGAGATCATATTGCGAATGCACCATTCATTGTTGTGCGCGAAGTTGTGGATCTGATCAGGGAGGACTCGATCATGCATCATGTGAAAATGATCGACACGGGCCGACGCTTCCTGCTGATACACGGCGTCGTGATAACGGTGCAGTTTCGAATAGATATGCCCCGGCATATGCCACATGTGAGCGATCGAAGGCGACGCCAGCCCACCCAGTGCGGATGACTTCAATGCCAGTTCAGGCTTCTTGCTGTCCCACAGATGAATCCGATAGTGATGCGCCGGATGCAGCGGTTCAACATCCAGCACCTGCTGTATCATGGCATCAATACTCAGATTGGATGCCATGTGCAGTCCGTCGCGTTTTCCGGACCAGAAGAACTCGCACAGAAACGCCTTTGTCTCAAGGTCGTCCGGGAATTCAATCAGAATGTCTTCCAGATCGCTGACGTATTTGTCCGCCCGCTGCTTTTTCTGATCTTCGTTTTCGGTCTTGGCGTTGATAAAACGATCAAACGCCTCGATCAACAACCGTTCACGTTTTTCCACCTTGTCCTTGCGTTTCACAGCTTACGCGATGAATCCTTTGGCCCGCTTGTCGTTGCTGCGGTTTGACATCGCCATGCCCCAGTACGCCGTCGCGCAGTCCGGGTCCAGCATGGCTCCCTGGCGAAATGAGCGTTCTGATTCGAAGTACCAGAACCCATGCAACTGAGCCACACCCTGTTCAATGAACTTCCGGGCTTCGGCATTGGCCGTCGTCACTGGAAACTTCACAATGCCACAGCCGCCCATCAGATAGGCCGACTGACGTGGTCCTTCGTTGAAGACTTCGCCGTGTGAAGAATGTCCCTCCTTCGTTGATTCATCAACAGGCGTCGCTTCGGCGGGTTTGGTCTCGGTCGGCTTCTCGGCAGCGACGACTGCGGGTGTCGCTGCCTGAGCTGCAGCAGAGCGTAGTGCCCCGTTTGAAATCATCACGAGCAAGGCGACGGCAGTCACGTGCCAGCGCAAACAGCGGAATGTGAAGCAATGCAGCATAATCACAACCTATTCAGTCTTTCTTCGACGATGCCAAGTGGAATTTCGAATCAGACAAACGGAGTTTTTCCGGGGATTGCCACTGGCGGCACCGGATTGTCGGTCCATTCGTAGGCTTTCGGGCTGAGGTCTTCTTTGGAATTCAGCACAGCGTCCCAGGTAAGTCGCTGACCGGTGTAGCCAGCCATACGTCCGGCAATCGCCATCAGTGTGCTCTTGCACATGTAGTCGCCGTTGTTGATCGGCTGACCACTTCGAATGCTGGCGAAGAGTTCATTGTGTTCGATCTGGTACATGTCGCCGTCCGGGCCGTCATACTTCCAGATCACATTGCCAGCCAAATCTTCGATCTTGTGACTCATGACATTGACGCGGCCTTTCGTGCCAAAGATATAGTCTTCGACTTCGTTTTCGCAGTTTGGCCAGTGACGACAGCGTGCGAACGCCTTCACTCCGTTTGGCCATGTGTAGACAATGTCAAAGTGGTCAAAAATATTGCCGTACCTGGCATCGGTGCGAACCTGTCGACCACCGGAACCACTGATTGTGGCCGGAACTTCGTCATTCATCGCCCACATCATTTTGTCGAGGCTGTGGATGTGCTGTTCGACATTGAAGTCACCAGAGAGCCACGTGTAGTAATACCAGTTGCGAATCTGGTACTCCATTTCGCTGTCGCATTTGTCCCGCGTGCGGCGCGGATCCCAGACACCGCCTGCCATGTAACTGCATTGCATAGTCACGATGTCACCGATTGCACCGTTCCTGATCTGTTCAAACGTGGCCAGCTTGCCGGGGTGATATCTCCAGCACAGACCGGACACGAGCACCAGTCCTTTGGCCTTCGCCATCTCAGACGATTCCATCACTGACCGCACGCCAGGTGCATCGACAGCGACTGGCTTTTCGCAGAACACATGTTTGCCGGCTTCGACTGCGGCACGCAGATGCTGAGGGCGAAAATGAGGTGTCGTGGCCAGCAGGACCACGTCAGACTTTTCAATGACGCGCAGGTAGTTGTCAAACCCCGCGTAACATGTGTCATCGGAAACCGTCACGCGCGGCATTGCCCCCTCTTTATTGTACGTACGTGTCAGTGATCGACGCGCGCGGTCAGCGGCATCTTCAAAAATGTCTCCGATGGCGACAAGTTCCGTACCAGGATCAGCATTCAATGCCTGCTCTGCGGCTCCGATGCCTCGACCACCGCAACCCACAAGCCCCACTTTGAGCAGATCGCTGCCTGCTGCGAAAGCCCCGGCATGCAGCGGCTTTGAAATGGCAGCCAACGTGGCAGCTCCTGCTGCGGATGCTGCCAGAAAATTGCGTCGAGTTGATTCAGTCTTTAACGGAGTGGTTTGCATGATGAGCCACCTTGAGAAATTGAGGCGGGATTTATTGACGGCGGGAAGTCGCGGTTGGGGGACGGGAAATCATACCTGGCGAGCGCGTTGATCATCCAGCAACAGCAAACAGAGCTTACAGAGTGACCTGAGAAAGGCTCCAGGTCAAGGCAGCAGACCAACTTCGTCGCTGTTTCGCTGCAGTGGCGACTTGCCGCACGCAAAAAGACTCGTACGACGACTATACGGGCTTTTTGGGGCAGGTCGGACCAAAGGTGAGCAAGTTCATGAAGCGCTTCGAAGAGATGGCGAAGAAGGACGAATGATCCAGGATTCATCCCCCGACCATTTAGAGTCATACGCTGTTATCGGCGCGCACCGTGCGTGCATCATTGTTGCTCGTGTCTCCGACGCGAGTCTTCCCGCCACGGAGTGACGGGCAACTATGGGTTGCGGGCAAAGCCCGCGTTAAGAATCCTGCCGCTGTTCGGCGGGCAGCATCACAATCAGCAGGAGCAGAATTCCGTTGGCAATCGTGCAACGGACCATGTGCTCGACGGGAGGAGAGGCAAATAACTCATCGACAGGTTGCAGTCCGAGGAGCAAGAGGCACCATAACAGAATGCCGCTCAGGAACATGGCATCTCGCCGTGACGGAGTGAAGACGACCTCGCGGAGGATCACCAGCACTGCCGGCAGACTCAGCAGGAAGTAGTGAAACCAAATCAGGTTCGCCGTCAGCAGATGAATCTGACAGCCAATCGCCAGCCACATGGCGAGATCTGTAGAACGAGTCTCCTGACTCGTTCCGTCGTGGCGATGCCGATCATTCATGACAAACATCACAGCACCAGCCAGCACTGTTCCAGCGAGCGACGTCAGCCATCCAGGGACTCCCCACGAACGAGCATAATACGTCGGCGAATAATTTCCCTGTTGAGTCTGAATGATTTCGTCGGGAAGCAGACGTACGGCCTGAATCCACTCGATCCAACTGTAAGGAGGAAACCAGATCGATGAAAATGCAATGGCAATCACTCCTCCCACCGCACCACCGACCGTCGCTGCGATGAGTCGCCTGCCAATGTTTGGATCAGGCTTTGCATCCTGCTGTTGATTCCATAGCCCAGCCAATATCGAACCCAGCCACATCACCCCGCACCACAACAAACTCGGTTTGAACGCCAGACACAGCCCCACCCAGACACCCGCCAGGAAATGCCGTACCGTAGTCCCGTCGCTCCGCCGACGGGATTCTGCTGTCTCAATTCTGTCGGGTGAAAGCCATTCCGGTCGGCGGAGCGACCGGTCGGCGGGACCACTCAAAATCGCCGCCAGGACCCCCACCATCCCAAATTGAATCTGATTCAGATTCGCGACATTCATATCAATGCGGAGTGGGCTGAACCACACCAGAATCACGGCCCCCAACAGCATCGACCAACCAGGAATCCGCAACACCCAGCCGAACATCATGAATCCAATGATTGTCGGACCCAGACACACAATCCAGTAACAGCTCAAAGCCCGTTCATATTCTTCGCTTCGTCGCTTCTCCCCTGCGTCAGGGGAGAAGGTGGCCGAAAGGCCGGATGAGGCGTCCTGCATCGACTTGCGACTATGAACCGCTTCACTCTTCGGACGTCCCGCTGTCGCTCCAAACACCGCATACAAAAACGGCGACGAATACGATTCCCATGATCGCTCGTGGCGAAAATTCACAGCCTGATAAAACTTCGACTCGATACCGTCGGTCTGAACCTCTTGCCATGCGCGATCCACGATTTCGCGTCGTACTTTGTCGGAATACACATGAGGGTCGCCACCATGGACGACATGCTGTCCTGTCACATGGAACTGGACGAAATCGATGCCAATGTATTCGCGTTCCTGAGCCCGCTGATACGCGAACACGGCAGCGAGCACGAGCAGCAGAAAACTCAGCAATCGCCCGACAGTCTGTGTCATGCAACTCGCTTTCAGATTGACGTAACTGCGATTCCAGTAGCTTGGACATTCATGTCCGAGAGATTGACCGGTCGCCGTCGCATTCCCAATCGGCTGTCAAGACACAAGAACCTTCGCTGCGACCATGTTTCACGGCCATGCGACGGACATGAATGTCCATCCTACAGACGAGCGTTCCGCCACAACGCTAGAAACTTGACTCATCTGCAACATGTACTGAAATGTCACCAGACTGCTACCTCTGCTGAGATAAGCACCCGTGCAGAAGTTGCTTCGTTTAACCGCGTGCCCATCGGGCCGCGCTTCGCTGCCAATCGCGGGGCGTTGCCCACGCGGTTAAACGATATTATGCCAAACTACTTCTGCCGAGGTGCTTACTGTCTTCATTCGCGTCTATTCGCGTCCACTCGCCGTTCAAACTCCGCGTTCAACCATTTCATGACCAGACGGTCATTGATTGACAATTTGCAGCGAAGTGTCTTGAGTACTCTTGGACAAATCGTCTCAAGTCATCACGATGCGAGGCATCATCGCTGAACTCAGATCACTTCGGAATCAACT
>JAYSPO010001546.1:0-3513 GCA_043722015.1 Candidatus Kuenenia sp.
TGCTGTCTTCCCACGCCGATTGACAAAAATGCCGTGTTGGAAAGGTAAAGCGGCGACAAGTCGCCGCACTCCATATGGCTGTCGCTTGCATCAGGGCTAATCTTCCGCCGGGCGGATGAATTCTGTGGCGAACCGGTAGACGGCTTAACAGATCCAGTACAGTTTGAGCTTCTGCCGAGGCAGAATGTCCTTCGCGGTGGCCCAAACCAAAAAGGCGGCCATTGCGAGGTAAAAAAAACTCTCGTACAACTGCGTCGGGTCGCATGATTCTGCGAGCCAGCCCACGCTTCGATTCCCGTCGAGACCTCCGGGCGCAAGTCAGTGGTTTCTGTCGCATTCGTTGCGTTGTTCACGTCAGCGTCCCTCTGGAGAGGTGAGAATCTTCGTTTGCCCTGCAGGAGTTCCAAACCGGTTCAGCATTCTCTCAAACACCAGTCAGTCATTGCAAGGGAGGTAACGCAATGAGGCGAGCGGCAAAAATAAACTTACCGAACGCAATGGAATTGAGCCTGAGACGCTAGCGGATATCTTAGCATCGAATCGGCTAGCGCTTTGTCAAGTTTTAATCTTCGGGTGGCCGGGGTTGGAGGGCGATAGCCCGAAACCCCGGGGCTTCCTTCGCTCCGCTCAGTCCAGCCCCGGCCACCCAACCCGCAAGCCATGCTTTGACAAAGCACTAGCTCTCCATCTACTTCACCAACGGCACAAGGCCGTTGGGGTCGAATCCGGGACAGTCGAACTAAGTACAAGACACAAGAGTATTGCCGACGCTGTCATTTGACGCGAGACCGAAGCTGCCGCCTTCGCCGAGCTGGTTTATTCACGGCCGGAGAACCCGACCGGGTCAACAATATCCTGTACGGCGACGGTCGCTTCAAACTGGTTCTCGGTTAACCAGGACACTTCCGGATCCAGCACGAAAAACGGGCGAATCGATTGGCTCGATTCGCCCGTTGGGATTAATTTTGAATAGACGCGGCAAGCGGACGGCTCGCCAATTACGCGGCAGCCGAATCGCCGCGGGCAATGACTTTGCGATTGCCAAGCACGACGTCCTCTGTAATCACGAACTTCTGACCGCGTTCCAGTTCCGGTAGTTCGAACATCAGGTCGAACATCACCTGTTCCAGAATGCTGCGAAGTCCACGGGCACCGGTCTTGCGAACACGAGCCAGCTTGGCGATCTCGCGCAGGGCCCCTTCTGTGAACTCCAGTTCGCATTCTTCCATTTCGAACAGTTTTTTGTACTGTCGAATCAGAGCGTTGCGTGGTTCGGTCAGAACCTGCACAAGAGCGGCTTCATCCAGTTGAGCGAGCGTGCCAATGACCGGCAGTCGGCCAAGCAATTCAGGAATCAGTCCGAATTCCATGACGTCTTCAACCGTGGCATCGTACAGCAGTTGTTCGCGTGCCAGATCTTCGTGTTCTTCATTCTTATTGCCGAAGCCGATGACTTTCTTGCCGAGGCGGCGCGCGACAATATCTTCCAGTCCGACAAACGTGCCTCCGCAGATGAACAGAATATTCGTGGTGTCGAGCTGAATGTACTGCTGTTCCGGATGCTTGCGACCGCCCTGAGGTGGCACGTTGGCAACGGTGCCTTCCAGCATCTTCAACAGAGCCTGCTGCACGCCTTCACCGGAAACGTCACGTGTGATACTGACGTTCTGACTTGTTTTACCGATCTTATCGATTTCGTCGATGAAGATAATCCCGCGTTGAGCGACTTCGACATCAAAGTCAGCAGCATGCAGAAGTTTGAGCAGCAGGTTTTCGACGTCTTCGCCAACGTAGCCAGCTTCGGTCAGCGTCGTCGCATCGCCGATCGCGAACGGAACCTGCAGCGACTTCGCCAGAGTCTTGGCGAGCAAAGTCTTTCCTGAACCGGTCGGGCCGATCAGCAGAATGTTGGATTTTTCAATCTCAACTTCTTCGGACCCGACTTCCAGATTGTGCATCAGTCGTTTGTAATGACTGTGAACTGCGACGGACAGCAGTTTTTTGGACTTGTCCTGACCGATCACGTACTGATCCAGCTCTTTGACGATTTCACGAGGCGTGGGAACTCGATTGAAGAGTTTCTTCGATGAACCACGACGACGTCGTTCCTGATCCAGGATCGACTGGCACAGTTCAATGCATTCGCCGCAGATATAGACATCCTCTGGTCCTTCAACCAGCGGGCCGACTTCCCGGTAGTTCTTTCGACAAAACGAACAGTTGGCATTTCGCTTGCCCTGCTGTGCGGTCTTGCCTGTACCAAATTCCTTACCTGATGCCATTGTGATCCCTTTGGATGTTCGTCACGTGGTTTTGGCGGCTCTTCTTGACTCTGGAGAAGTGAGTCCGGCAGAGTTCGCTTCAATCAACGTGTGCGGTTAGCAGGTCGTGGATGCTCCGGGTCGTCGGCGTCCCTGCCAACCGTGTCTTGTAATTGTGTTTCGTCTGAATTCCATTTTGCCGTCACCGGCGGTGGCTTTCATAGCCACTTTTCATGGTGATCAGAAAAAAGCTACGTCTTTGTAATCATGGTCTCTTTGAATTTTTTCTTCAGATTCCTTCACCGTTTTCGGCTTTGGGAGCCACCGACCCTGCGGTCTTGTTGGCGGTATCGTGAAGAGGGTCAGGAACTTCTGTCAAACTGGAAGCGGTTGTCGGTTGGATCGATTCTGACTCTTCAGATCCCGATACTTTCGACTTTTCTTCTGCATTGAATGGGTTTTGCGATAGGACTGTCAAGGTTGCTGCGACCGGTTTCCCGGCCACAGCGTTCGGTGGCGTCACTTCTCGTTTGCCAGGAAAAGCAGACTTCATCCGACCCATCAACTGACTTTTGATGGATCGGTATTCGTCTTCTGTCAGGTCACCCTCAGCTCTCAATTCGCTGATTGCGCTGAGCATATCCTGATCGGACTCCGCAGGATCAACATCTTCGTGTACTCTCGAAATGAAACGCACAATTGACCAAATCAGCACCACCAGACACGCTGCCGCAAACAGAAACTGCCACCAGTTGAAGTCCGGCAATTGCAGCAGGTCAAGCCAGTCATTTGTACGCTTCGCGACGATCACAACTTAACCTCTACGCAATTCGAATGCCAATGCAAAGACTACAATGCCAGGTTCGTCCATTGGAGCAATTCTGTATGCTTTGGTCGCAGAATTGCACATGACGCCAGGTTCCTGGCAAGGTCTGCCGGATCGTAGCGTGGCGAATCACGCGCGGATTTGCAATTTCAACATTTTACTCGACCAACAAATTCACGAGCATCGCGAAGAGTCCCAGGATGAGCAACCATGTGATGGCCGTGACAAGTGTGCGGCGATTCACGATCTGTCCTTTCGTGTCGAGAGAACTTGTGATCGCGGAGTCTGGTATCCGTTAATTCTTACCTTTGGGCTTTTCCGGCCGTGGTTCGCCGTCGAAAGGCGCGTTTCCGTAGGCGGATCGAGGTGGTTCGGCAGTTTCCTTGACTTCAACCTTGAGACGATCAAGTTCTGCATGAAGTTCCT
>JAYSPO010001547.1:0-3787 GCA_043722015.1 Candidatus Kuenenia sp.
ATCGCCGCAAAGGGTTGGATTCAGTCTTAACGGCCAGGCACTGGTCGCATCAGGACCGCAGTCGGTGCGGGTCTGGAACCTCGCGGGTGACTCGGAAAAGATAGAGTTTTCGGTCCCGGGCGGAGGTGTCCCCGCGACTCAATTCAGCCCCGATGGCCTGACGCTTGCAACGGCATCGAAGGACATGAAAGTGCGAATCTGGAATCCTGCAACGGGTGAATTGCTGCAGACGCTCGAAGACTTTGCTTCCCCTGTCCAGACGCTGGCATTCAGCCCCGATGGACGCATGCTGGCCACCGGCACCGACAGCGATGGCCGCCTGCAGCTGTGGGACACGCAGTCGTGGAGTGAACTGATCACGATCGACCATCCGCTCGGGCTTAACATCCGGGGCACGGCATTCAGCCCGCGTGGAGATTATTTTGCCGCCTGTGGATTGCAGGGTGTCACTGCGTGGCGGCTGACAGCTGGATCATCCGACGATGCGACCACCGCCAGGCCAGCGCTGGAACTGGTGGCAAGACCGGCGGAAGATCGCGTCGATTTTGTCTGCTTCACGGATGACCGTCGTTATCTCGCCTGGGCCGAATCTGTTTCCGGCTATCGAGCACATGTTTGGTCAATCGACTGGAGTCCCGATCGCAGGCAGTTGGCGGTCGGTTCGTCGAGTGGAAGTGTGGTCCTGTGGGACATCACGAGGATCCGTGAGCAGCTCGACGAGATTGGTCTGGCCTGGTGCGACGGCAGATGACTCTGGTTCGGGCGCACTCTTATCGTTAGAGTGAATCCCTTGTAGGAATTCTTTTCGCACGAACGTCTACGTACGATGGAGAAATCCGCGTGGAGCGACAGGTGTTAATGCAGAACATCATCCGAGGCATCCTCATACTGATTTTCGCGACGTCAGTCGTATCGGCCGACGATCGCCCGCTTGCCTTGCGAATTGATGACCTGATCGCGACGAAGTTTGAATGCCAGTCGCCTGCACCGACCGCCGAGGATGCCGAGTTTCTGCGGCGCATCTGCCTGGATCTCGCGGGACGGATTCCAACTGCCGACGAAACGCGGAGGTTCCTTGAAGACTCAGTGCCCGATAAGCGGACGCAGATGATCGATCAACTGCTGGCTGCTCCCACCTATGCGCAGCGGATGCAGGAACTGTTTCACGTCGTGCTGATGGAACGCCGTGGCGACAACGACAAATGGACGCACTATCTTCGGACTGCATTCGAACAGAACAAGCACTGGGATCAGATTGTGCGCGAATTGCTGTACCCTGATGCTGAGGACGAATCCCGCCGGGGTGCAGGTTTTTTTTACACGAAACGCATTGAAGCGAACGGACAGAATCCCGTCGATTATCCGGGATTGACACGCGATGTTGGTCGTTTGTTTCTTGGCACCGACCTGCAGTGTGCGCAGTGCCACAATCATTTGTTCATTGATGATTACAAGCAGCATGATTTTCAGGGACTGTATTCGGTCTACCTGAATCTCTCCGTGAAAAGTGGGCTCGATTTTCCGGCAGTGACCGAAAAGGCTATGGACAAGAAGTTGGAATTCGTTTCGGTCTTCGATCCCACGCCGTATCAGACCGGGCCGCGCATTCCATTTGCGAAAGAGCTTGAAGTTCCGGAACAAGCGAAGGATGGTCCTCCCGTCAGCGTTCTCGCACTGTTGGCGAATGACTTGCCGACGCCGGACAACATGCTCTTTTCGAAGAACATCGCCAATCGCTTGTGGTTCGTGATGATGGGACGTGGTCTGGTGCATCCGCTCGATCTGCAACATTCCGGGAATCCACCGTCGCACCCCGAATTGCTCGATCTCCTGGCCTCTGAATTCGCGGCCCACCAGTACGACATCAAATGGATGCTTCGCGAACTGGCACTTACTCAGACATATCAACGCAGCAGTCGGTATCCGGTTGCGGTGGCTGCTGAAAACGGTGAACCGGCGACCGTGAATCTCGATCAAATCCCGCCGCACAGTTATCTGCTGTTCAATGAAAAACGATTGCTGGCGGAGCAACTCCTGTACAGTACGCTCCAGGCCACGGGCAATCTCGAACGCCTGTTGCAGCCAGCGGCGGAGGGGAAACCAAATCCTGAACTGGTTGATCTGACAACAAAGTACATTGCGGCCTTTGCGAATGAACCGCGGGAGCCGGAAGATCAGATCAACCCCACCGTCAAAGGCGCGTTGTTCACGCTGAATGACGAAACGTCTCTGCACCTGCTGTCACGGCAGCCGGGGAATCTGATCGATCGACTGATGACAATGACCGACGATCAAATTCTGGCTGAAGAATTGTATTTGTCGATGTTCACCCGCAAGCCCACAGATCACGAGCGTACCGAACTCGTTGCATGGCTGGCTGAACATGGTGACGATCGGGAGAAGGCCATCGGGATGTGGGCGTGGTCGATGCTGACGTCCGTGGAATTTGTGATCAATCATTGAAGGGTACTGACATGAGTCTATCACAGCTCTGCAAACCCTGGGAACACCGGCATTCGCGTCGCCAGTTGTTGGGCACGATGGCTGCGGGGGGGCTCGGGCTGCGCTCATTTCTGCAGCCATGCGTGGCCGATGATCTGGCGAAGAATGACAAACAAGTGCTGCTGATCTGGCTGGATGGCGGCATGAGTCAACTGGAGAGTTGGGATCCGAAACCGAACACAGAATTTGGCGGCCCGTTTCGGGCGATCCCGACGTCGGTCCCGGGTGTCAACGTCTGCGAACTGCTGCAGCACACGGCAAAGCAAATGCACCATCTCGCCGTGCTGCGGAGCGTCTGCACTCAGGACAACAGCCATTCCGCAGGCGTCGCGAGAATCAATCGCGGCGATCCGAAAAATCGCGGGGTCGACTATCCGTTTCTCGGCTCAGCCGTCGCCAAACTGCTCGGTCCGACCAGCAGTGGCATGCCACCGTATCTCTGGATCAAGCCGTACAGCGGAGGTTTCAAAGCCAGCGACGCCGGGTTTCTCGGCGCGAAGTACGGAGCCCTGGCGCTCGGCGATGGCAAACCGCCGGATAATCTGCTGCTCAACAAATCCATCCGCCCCGAAGAGAATGAACTGCGGAACGAACTCCGTCAGAAGTTGAATGATCGCTATGCCGTCGGACGCCGGAAAGAATGGACCGAAGCCAACAGCTACGTGTATGAGCTGGCGCAGAAACTGATGGACCGAGGCGATTTGTTTGATGAGTCCTCGTTGACTGACAAAGATCGCGAGCGTTACGGCACTCACGAACTGGGACGGCATCTGCTCCTGGCGCGCAGGACGCTTGAAACCGGCGTGCGGTTTGTGAAAGTCAATTCGTATCACTGGGACAGTCACGGGGATAACTTCAACGCCTGTGACAGTCTCATTCGACAGTTCGATCAGCCATTCGCGGCACTGATTGACGATCTGCACGAACGCAGCATGCTGGACAATGTGCTCGTGATTGTCATGAGCGAATTTGGCAGAACCCCGAAAATCAATTCCCATGTTGGTCGTGATCACTGGCCGGAAGCGTGGTCGATCGTCATGGCGGGCGCGGGGATTAAACGCGGAGTCGTTGTCGGAAAAACGAATGACCAGGGCACGTTTGTGGATGGCCAGCCGCATGACATCGGCGATCTGTTCCACACATGGTTCAAAGCGTTGGGAGTCCCTCCGGAAATGATGGAGTACGATAACCACGGACAGCCGTTACCGGTGGCAAATGAAGAGTGTAGCCCGATCCATGAGTTATTGGCCTGAGCTGGGCGTCAATGCTTGATTTTTGGGTAACC
>JAYSPO010001548.1:0-2029 GCA_043722015.1 Candidatus Kuenenia sp.
ACGGACACAAAGTACGGATCGCCAAGCGCCGTGTCAAACGCAGGAAAATTTTTCAGCAGATCAGCAGCCTGATCGCGTTCTCTGGCGTGCAGGAGCCAACGCGCATAGGCCGCCACGACCATTGATGACTCGGGCTCATTCGCCAGAAACTGGCTGAGACGCAGATTTTCCGTGGCCTCACTCGCCGATTCTCCCGACGCCAGAAATCCCATGTGACGATCGAGATCCGCGTTTGCTGAACCGGGGCTGAACTGACTGAGATACCATTCTCTCAACCGTTCTGCTTTGTTGCCCTGCGGAGTCAACTCATAGATATTCCAAAAATGAGCTTCGCTGTAATGGAAGCGCTCAGTCATATCCAACAACTTCCACAACAGGTAATGCGTGTCGAGGAGATCGTGTCGAAGTTCAGCCGATCGCAGCAGCAACGCTTCTGCACGGCCCGGCTGTTGCAGGATCAGAAACGCTAATCGGCCTTCGCGCATCCGGGCCTCAGCCCCGAGCGGCGAGGTATCGGGTATTTTCTTTAATCCGCTGATTGCCAGTTCTGCAGCATCACGCGGAGTTCGAGAATCACCCTTGATCACCGCTTCCGCCCACAGCAAAATGGCTTTCGGGTTGTGAGGATGCCAGCGAAGATAGCGTTCCAGTTCTCGTTCAGCTTCGACGTCGCGATCCTGCCGCAGCAAGAGTCTCCCGCGATTGAAGGCCCGCTCCGCATTCCAGATCTCGATCCCCGCCCAAACACCGCCTCCAACAAGGATCAAACAAACCGGCAACAGGATTCCGCGCCAGCGAGTAGGGCGAACTGTCGGAGCCTGAGCGCTGAAGCCCTGTGATTCACTCATTTTACCATTACCTGTGGTTGTTGCCCTTCGATGATGAGCCAATAGCAGTTGGAGGCAAGTGATTCGTAACGGTCTGAGCGACCGGACGGCCACTCCACAATCATGCTGACCGTGGTTGTGGTCGCTTCCACGGGAAATAACAACCGGTGATCCGAGGTCGATAAGTAGCTGCCACCTGCTCCGAGAACCTGCACAGAAGTGAGGCGTCCATCGCTCACGGACACCCGAGCACAATGCGCCGGGACCCGCTCTGCGCTTCGCAGAAGAACTCCGACAAAACCCATATTTGATTCTGTTTCGTTCCTGAGTAAGGCAAATGGACGATCAATGTGTGTCACCGCCACATCCACATCGCCGTCGTTGTCGAAATCCCCCCCAGCGACCCCACGTCCCAACCATACGTCTTCAAAATAAGAACCGGCGGTTCGTGACACATCCTCAAACCTTCCGCGACCATCGTTCCGTAGTAGTTGTGGTGTCATCGCGCTCGGATCAACGGTCGGCCCGAGGACGTGCCCGTTGGCGATAAAAATGTCCGGAAAGCGGTCTTTGTTAAAATCCAGTGGGATGACTCCAAAACCCAGGAACGGAAAGCTGGTCGCAGCCACCCCCGACCGAAAACTGTCATCTTCAAAATGCAGCCCGCCCAGATTGCGATAAAGCGTATTTTTCATCTGGTAGTAATGCGTCAGGTAGATATCCACAAGTCCGTCAGAGTCAAAGTCGGCGCACGCAATCCCCATACTCGCTTCATTCATGCCTTCGCCACTGACGGCGCACCCGGAGGCCGGGGCAACATCTTCATAACGCGCAACGCCGGACGGATGTTCTGCCCCGCCTGCATCGACACGCCGATACAGGCAGTTTGCCTCCATATCGTTGGCAACGTAGATGTCGGGGCGGAAGTCGTTGTCGAAATCGCTGACGGCGACAGCCAGCCCCTTGCCTGCGAACGTGTTGAAGCCAAACTCGGTTGCCATATCCCGAAAAGTGCCATCCCCCGCGCTGATGTAGACGGCGTCCGGAACGGCCTCATAGTGGCCGGGACCGCAGTATCCCGTACTTTCACCGTACCGACATGACTCGCTGTTTTCCAGCGTCACATTCATGTAGTTCACTGAGTACAGATCCAGATTTCCGTCGGCGTTCAAGTCGATCCAGACAGCACTGGAACTCCAGCG
>JAYSPO010001549.1:0-1294 GCA_043722015.1 Candidatus Kuenenia sp.
CCAGTTCCGGTGCCAGTTCCGGTGCCAGTTCCAGTGCCAGTCCCAGTTCCAGTGCCAGTTCCAGTTCCAGTGCCAGTGCCAGTTCCAGTTCCAGTGCCAGTTCCAGTGCCAGTGCCAGTTCCAGTGCCAGTGCCAGTGCCAGTGCCAGTGCCAGTGCCAGTTCCAGTGCCAGTGCCAGCAGACGCGTCCGTTGCTGAACCAACTCCGCCGCCAACGCCAGCATACAAGGCTGCTAAAAATTCATCTTCGCCGTCGTACTCCACAATCGGCGGCAATTCTATGGACGCCAGAAACTCAACTTCGTCGTCGTACTCCAGATTCGGTGGCAACACGATGGATGCGAGGAATTCTTCTTCGTCGTGAATCTCCAGAGTCGGCGCTATCAGGACTGACGGATCATCAACAATCGTGACATTTACAATGTAAGACTGCGTCTCGCCATCGCCATCGAAGTAGGTGAACTCAAATGAGTCGAGCCCGGCAAGCCCCTCATGATAAAAAATCCGTGACGGATCAAGCTCATCGAGCTGTGCAACTCCCAGGACCGGATTGATCGTAAACTCCGAAAAGCCCTGCGAACCTTCAGGCAAATTGATGAAGGCTGTATGCACGCCCATGCCATTGTCAAGCATCAGTTCCGTTGTGACGGTGAGCAACTGACGCTGTTCCAGAATCTCACTGGTCACCATGTTCCCGAACACATTTCGTCGACGTGACCGAGACCGACCGGGGAGATGCGAAAACAGCGACCGCAAGAGCCCGATGAGCCCGGAGTGTCGGAGTGTCGGAGTGTCGGAGTGTCGGAGTGTCGGACGCTGTGTGACATGGCTTAACCCCGTTGTGGACGATTGATGCACGAATCGCGACGATTTCGAACCCACACCTGTGACGTGGGTGTGATGGTCGCCATATCCAACGGGAAGTTCAAGAGCGAATCGGAAGATATTTTTTTGTTTTGGGAAACAACGGAAGTGACCCAGTCAGTCCATGTTCACCTGCGAATTGCAACGTTGCCTGCATTGCGCACAGAGTAGGCCGGATCAAGACCGCCGCCCATGCCGGAACAGCGCAAACCCGAATTTCTCGTCACGACAGCTTGTCACTTGAATCTAAATTGGATTGGCGGGCGCCGCTCCGGCTTTCATGGGGTTTGCTCGGTCCGGCCTACGATCCGGTGCGCATTGCAACGTTGCCGGATCTCGCCCGTTGAATGCGGGAACGCAGTTTTCTGCAGAGGCTGACAAGCTGGAAGCTTATCCCACGAATCAACACGACCCCTACGTCCTGCCGCTCG
>JAYSPO010001550.1:0-1694 GCA_043722015.1 Candidatus Kuenenia sp.
GTTCTTTCGATACTAGAAATTCGGCGACTCTGCGACACACTTTCTTCCATCTGGAATCTGTGTCGGCGAATTTCGCAAGAGCACAGGCCGCACGCAATCGCTGCTCGCCTGCTTCTTGTTCGTTCTCCAGGATCACCCACAGTCGATCTACCAGTTCATCCTTGTGTTGCAGAAGTCCAGAGCGAATCAAATAAAAGTTACCAGCATCAGTCTGTGGACTCATCATCAGCTGGTAGAGCGGTTCAATTTGATTGTTATCGACCGACAGCAGAGCCAATCTGAGATTCAGACGCTGGCGATAATTCGGGTTGGAATTGATTGAATCTGGATCGTCTGAATCTGTTTCAAGAAATCGAACAGAAGTGGGAACAGGAGTTGGAACAGAAGTGGGAACAGGAGTTGGCGCTGGAGCTGGAGCAGATTCATGAGACGATTCAATCCATACGATATCGTCAATCAGCAAAGGGTCGCTTGTCAGCAGGGGATTAAGCCAACGACGGTATGGCGCCATGTCCTGTACAATTGTCAGAACTTGCGTTGTATCTGCATCCAGCAGCCTCCGTCGCAAAGCGTGGGCCTGCAAACGACCGTGGCCTTCGTAACTGGCAAAGCCGAGAATGGTGACCAGTACGACTATCGCCACGCCACGAACCGCGTGATACCCTCCAGCCCTCGACATCATGATTCGCTGGGGTAGAGACCAGTTCTTCTTTGGTGTCAACGACCAAATCCTTGACCACTGCACTAACGATGGAAGGTGCCTGTTCTCCGGGCGTGCATTCCACATTCCGGCACTATCTGCAAGCAGCAGTTCCGCCCTTCCGCGACGGGTTTCTTTCTGCTTGTGCGTGAGCCAGTCACGAAGGGAAGGGACGAGGTAGTCGTGGGTGAGTTGATAGTAACGTTGAGCGGGGGGCGAGGAGCCGGGAGACGTCAACAAAGAACTCGGAGGGCTGACGCCCTGCCGCTCGCCTTGCTCGTGGCCCTCCGGGTCTGTCGGTGTGATCAGGCGGATTTCGCTGTCCAGAATTCGGATGAGGTCGTCGAAGTCTTTGGGGCGGTTGGCATAGCCGGATGCTGCCAGCAGTTCATCACGGGATTTCATTTCGCCTTTAATGTCCGTGCCGGAATTGGGCAGCAGGGCTCGGAGGACCGCGCGGGCGGCGGTTTGGTGAAGCCGATGTTCGGGAGGCGATGTAGAAGCACTGAATGTTTCTTCCAGAAACGTCACACCAATTCCGGTCGTGCCACCAACTTCCTGCAACGTGGCGGGGGTCCATGCCTTCCCCTTCATCATTTC
The DNA here is from genome assembly GCA_043722015.1 of Candidatus Kuenenia sp. Classification (GTDB taxonomy): domain Bacteria; phylum Planctomycetota; class Planctomycetia; order Planctomycetales; family Planctomycetaceae; genus SXXK01. The sequence goes on from JAYSPO010001550.1 coordinate 1,301, forward strand.
GGCAAACAACGCCAGTCGCACGCAGACGACTTTGCCTTCTTCAGCCAGACCCGCCACCGATTTCATGAGGAAGGACTTCTGCTCGTTGTTCAAATCACCGACGTTGTCTGGCAGGGATCCAAAGGCCCGCCCGAACGCCGACAGCACCTTTTCCGCATGGCGGATTGGAAAAAGATCGACTGAAGCGGAATTCTGTGCTTCTACGAGTCGAACTTCCAATTCCCGCATGAATCGGGTTGCCGCCATCCAAAAGTCATCCCGCACCATGACAATGCACTGCACCCGGCCTCCGTCGCACTGCCGCAGAGCTTGCACCAGTTCTGTGTTCTGCTCTTCCTTTTTGGCATGCAGCCATTGCTCAAACTGATCCAGCACGATCAGCACTTTTCTACCG
>JAYSPO010001551.1:0-13312 GCA_043722015.1 Candidatus Kuenenia sp.
ACTGTTGGTGATCGCAGGATTGGTTAGCGAATGCAGTTCCGGCGTTTATCGCGTTTGTTTGGTCCGGCCTACATTGTCGGTGAATAATCCGGGTTTAACGGCAAGCCGCAGGCGACCGCGAAGCTCCGCACCGTCGCCTGCGGCTTGCTGTTAAACGATCAGACCGATAGTGCCCGAACTCCACGCGACGGACAAGAATGTCCATCCTACACAAGAAAACAGCATGCTCCACCAGCCGCACATCATGTATACTTCGCATGATCAGCCGGAAACCTGGAACTCAGGTCACAATTCTGGCCATGTTTCAACGAATTGAGCAAGATAATCTCCTGCGTCAAAAACGTGTTAAGCCCTGAGGAATCCTGTTCATGTCCTCAATTCTGACAGAATCTCCGCAAACCAGCCCGTTCTTGATTCCGTCACCAGTAGAAGCGTCGCCGCCAATTCTGCCCATCGAAGAACGGATGGGGCCGGGGCGTTTTCCTGGCATCTGGAAGCCCATACGATCTGCATTCTGGTTCATCCATCTGGCATTCGGGACTGGCTGCCTTGTCATGGTGTTGGCCATCCTGGCCGCGATTCCTGGTCTGCATATTCTGACACTTGGCTACCTGATCGATCCCCAGAAGCGCGTGGCAGTCAGCGGGCGGCTGCGAGACGGGTTTCCACTGATGGCACTCGCACCTCGGTTGGGTGTGATCGTGTTTTTTTCGATCCTGTTGCTGGTCCCGATTCGCATTCAGGCCGAACGAGTCAGCGATGCCGCCGTGATCCTTGGTGCCACCCATCCGCAAGTTGTCCAGATGCAGACGATCCTGCAGGTCCTCCAGACGATTGTCGCCGTCCATCTGATGCTGGCCATCGCGCGCGGTGGCACGGTCGGATGCTTTCTGCGACCGTTCAAGAATATCATCTGGTTTCTGCGGAAGATCTTCACGCGCAAAGGCCGTGAAGAAATGTCGGAAGGCACCGGGCAGGTTCTGCAGTTGGTCAGGCCTGTTCAGCATTTTTGGATCGGTCTGAAAGCATTCGTCGGAGCTGTGATCTGGTTGTCCGTTCCGGCTGGTCTACTGGTGGCCTATTCCGCTCCCGGGCGCACTTCGCCCATCTTCGGACTGCTTTCGTTTCTGGGAGGCGTACTGATGATTCCCGTCGCGGCATGGCTGCCACAGTTACAGGTTCATCAGGCAGTGACTGGCAAATTCAGTGCGATCTTCTCGGTCCGCGCGGCAAGGCGCGTGATCCGCAGTACTCCGTTATGCTGGATGCTGACCACGGTGCTGATGTACGTGATGACGTTTCCACTGTATCTGACAAAAATCAAACTCCTGCCGGCAGATGCACTGCTTGTGCTGACACCGTTCTTCATCATCCTCACCTACCCCGCACGCATCCTCGTCGCGTGGGCCTATCATCGCGGCATGCAGAAAACTCAAGCGGCATGGTGGCCGTATCGCTGGACCATTAAACTGCTCATGATCCCGCTCCTCGCGGGATACGCGGGATTTCAGTTCGCCACTCCCCTGATCAGTGAACTCGGCAAAGCCGCACCCCTGGAAAACCCGGCATTCCTCGGCCCCGTGCCGTACGCTCAATGGGCACGCGGAAAAGACTGAACCGCCGCTTTAGAGCGAACGGCGTGTGACTGGTGCCTTCGCTTTTTTGCGGTTCATCAAATGTTTTTGCTTTTTGATCGGGCTTCGTGCGGGCCAAAATGCATCTTCCGTCGGATTTGCGTGGAGATTTTGCGAAATCACGATTGGTCGTTAGACTGCGCCCGATGGATCAAACTACTTCGTTTCAATTGAGAAAGGTTTACCAGAGATGGCGATATTCAGCGACAATTCTGAGACCATTGGCAAGACGCCCTTGGTTCGTATCAACCGTCTGACCGCCGGGATGAAGGCGACCGTGCTGGCAAAAATTGAAGGTCGCAATCCGGCGTACAGCGTGAAATGCCGTATCGGCGCGGCGATGATCTGGGACGCCGAACGTTCCGGACGCCTGAAGCCCGGCATGGAAGTTGTCGAACCGACCAGCGGCAATACGGGTATCGCCCTGGCCTATGTCTGTGCTGCTCGCGGCTACAAACTGACACTCACGATGCCGGAAACCATGTCGATCGAACGCCGCATGATTCTGCGCGCGTTTGGAGCAACTCTGATCCTCACGCCCGGAGGAGAAGGCATGAAGGGTGCCATATCACGAGCCGAAGAAATGGCAAAGAAACCAAATTGCTTCATTCCTCAGCAATTCAAGAACCCTGCCAATCCGGAGATCCACTTTCGCACTACCGGTCCGGAAATCTTCGAAGACACCGGCGGTAAGGTCGATATCTTTGTGTCAGGCGTCGGAACGGGCGGCACGATCACGGGTGTCTCTCGTTATCTGAAAAAAGAAAAAGGACTGCCCCTGCAATCGATCGCGGTGGAGCCGGCTGGCAGCCCCGTCCTGTCCGGCGGCGCGCCTGGCAAGCATCGGATCCAGGGAATCGGTGCCGGCTTCAAACCCGACATCCTGGATATGTCGCTGGTGGATGAAGTGATTCAGGTGACAGATGAAGAATCTATGGAAATGGCTCCGCGGATCGCACGCGAGGAAGGCATCCTGTGCGGAATCAGTTGCGGAGCGGCCATGGCTGCGGCATTGAAAGTGGCCGCGCGTCCCGAAAACGCTGGTAAGACAATCGTGGTCATTTTGCCGGACTCCGGAGAGCGTTACCTGTCGTCACCGATGTTCGATTACGCCCGAGAATCACAACCAGCGTAGCGCTGACAACAAACAGTCCTGACGAGGCTCTACTCATTCCGTGTTATCCTCACGGCGGTAACGACACAGCGCACGCCTGAGAGTTCATCTGCCCGCAACTGTGAGTCTTCGTCGCGGGCCCAAACTGGCGCGAAAGTGATTTCTTCCATCCACAAAGGAAACTCCGCAACGTCCACCAGCCATGCAGACGAAAAATCGCTTACATCCAGTTCCGCCGGAACAAAAATGTCTGATGGCTGAATCACGGAGCCACCAGAGTAGTGCCGCAATTGGCGAGTGTCTCGCAACAGCATGACACAAACCTGACTACCACCAGCCGCATGGTTTACATGAAATCGCGTCGCATGAAACAGGTACGACGACGCAACGAGTAGAGGCTCCTCGCTGCGCCGCTTGCTGAGGACACTTTGCACCAGGCCAGATAAGCCCGGGCTATTTTCGAAATCGGACTTTGACGGCAACAAACTCAAGGAGGCACCTGAAAGCATGACAATCGCGGCAACCAGGGACATCCGGAGACGTCGTTGCGGAATGCGGCTCACCGCCACTCCAATTGCGACCAGCAATACGACCTGTCCAAACTGGAAATAGCGTGCCACCATCAACGGCGTCACGAACGCGGAGACGATGATCCCTCCGCCGAACGACACTGCTGCCACAACAGCGGGAAGCGTGGCGAGCCGTGACGCAATGGCCGCGAAGAGGAAGTTGAAAATGGCCGCCACGACTAACCATTCGAATCGCTGAGGCGGGACAGCATCGATTCGTGCTGCGTTCTCCGGCAGAAACAACTGCCTGACAACGTCGCCAATCTGCTGAATTTCGAACGGCGCAATCCAGTAGTCAGCCCGTACGCGTGCCATCTGTTGCCCCACAACCCGCAGCCACGGCAGGAAACAGATTCCGACGATCACCAGAATCCAGAAGCCCCGCCACTGGCGAGAAGACGTCGTCAGAGTCAGCGCTGGTTGCTGTTGCGGCGCACAACCAATGCCACTTTGTTTGCGGCGTTCGATTCTCGAACTCCACCAATCCGAAAGCGACATTCCCAAAACATAAACGCCCTGCCCCGCCACAACAAACATCCCGAAATTATGCGTATGCAGCAACAGGAACGCGGCAACGCCAAAGGCGAACCAGTCGCGCCTTCGTTGTCGTCGGATCGCGTTCAGCAACAGCCAGCTGCCGGACACAGTCCACAATGAGCCCAGCATGTACATTCGCGCCTGCTGAGACCACACGATTTGCATCGTCGATGTCGCCAGCAACAACCCGGCCATCATCGCCGCTTCGAATCGACCATTTACCCGGCGCACATCGCGGGCCGACTCAGATGCAAGCCCCATACCGCAGCCAACAACGGCAACGCTCGTCAGCACGGACAGTCCCCGCATTGAAGCCAGAGAGTCTCCAAACAGGCAGACCCATGCCTTGAAGACAAAGTACCAAACGGGAGGATGTACATTCTGGCGACAACTTTCGAGCAATTCTCCGGGACTGAATTGCGTCACCGCTGCCCATGCGGATGCTTCATCAAACCACAGGCTGCGAGCCGTCAAACCAGGCATTCGCAGAATGAGACTGAGCAGCAACACTGATGCGATCAGCACCGTTCGCAGCACATTCCCGGACAGGATCGACATCAAAAGTCGTTTCCAGAAAGGATGCCTTGATCCAGAGGTGAACCCGTGAGGCGAGTGCCCTGTGTGCTGAACAAATTTGCGTAGACCTTCCCGTCGATTTCTTCGCTCATAAATCGCTGACTGCCGTCACCAAGGACCATGTTCACTCCCTGCGGATGAAACGATGAAGGCCACGGCGCTTCGCCTTCTGCCTGAAGCCTTCCCGAATTGATGCGATGATCGCCGCTGTTTGCTCGTGCATAGTCCATCGAAGCTGCATCGCAACGTTCGGCGGCACAGACCCGGTGGCTGAAATAAACAGACGTGCGATTGGCATCGCCCGTGGCCCAGCCCGCAGCCGGATTCGACGGGTCGAAGCCAGTGCGGACATTCTCCGTCAGCATCAGAGTATTGGACAAGCCGTCAATGATCGTACTCGGACGATGAAACCGATCCACGCCGTTTGGAGTATCCCAGTTGCCCGGGAAGAACATTCCGAGCATGGACAGAATCTGACGATCGCTGGGCGAACCATCATCGGGATCGTTCGGCAAACATGTCTGGCCATTGCCATTGAGATCGATCGGCGTTCCAAATGGCGTCACCGGACAATCGTGGACGCTGCCGATACGCATGGAAAAACCAATGCCTCCGTTCAAGGAGTAACTCAAATCACCGGCACCATCCGCCGTCATATCAGAAGGACACACCAGGACCTGCACATGCAAAGCTGCGAGGGCTGCATTCGCCGGATCGTTTTGTCGCTTATGTTTGTCCCATCGGTCGGCCAGGTCTTTGCGATCAATCCACGGCAATAACTCGACAACCCAATTGTGATTTGGTTGTGCGGCACCGCCTCCCGGTGGACGGTACCAGTACGCCGCCAGCGGATACCGATCACGGGCAGTTGCCCACCCTGTCATTGCCACTCCCAGGTTGCGCAGATGGTTGGCACACTCCGTCCTCCGCGCCGCCTCTCGCGCATTGTTGATGGCAGGCAGAATCAATGACATGAGTAACGCAATAATGCTGATCGAAACCAGAAGCTCGATGAGCGTGAAACCGCGGCAACGGTCATTCGTCCCGGCGAGCGGCAGGGCGTCAGCCCCCCGAGCACCACCACCGACTGCGGCACGGATCACATCTCGCCGCTTTCGAGGATTGTTGTTCATGCGTTGAATGTTATTCATGGCACCGAGCCTGTTCGTTCTTCAGATGCGAATCATCCATATTCTATTCGCCAGTGACGTGTTACCAGGAGCCGCTGGGCCAGGGCCTGTGAAGAAAATTACGTCCTCTTTCGGCACCACAAAAAGTGGATCGTCGTTGGCATCGTCAATCGGCCCGATGATTGCAGGGTCGAACAGAATCAAGCCCATTCCGAATTCATCCAACTGGACTTTTGGGGCGGTGATGGAAATGCCGGAAGCATTCGCAAAATAAGCACGTTCAAGATTGGCCGAAAAATGCATTCGCGGCCAGGCATTCTGCATGGGGATTTCTGATGTGACGCGGCAGGTTCCGTCCGCACTATGGATTTCGGCAACCCGCTGCGTCCGTCGAGTGTATTCCGGATCACCGACGGCAAACCGAATCGTGGTATTCGACAGCCATTGGGCATTGTCAGCGTTATCTTTCGCGACGTCGATTCCCGCAAATTGTAACGGCTTGCTCGTGGCAAAAGTGTCCGCACTTGACGCGATGCACAGCTTCGATGGTTGCCCCTGCACCGTAAACAGCAGTTGCGTGCCATCCGGAGACAAACTGCAAAACTGTTCATTCGTCGATGTGCTGCACTTGAGTCGGACCGGCTTTTGAAAGGCCACGTCTCTGGATGAACGTTGTGCGAGGAAAATATCATCCTGACGTCCTGCAACTTTCAGGTACACGATCGTCGTGAGATCCGCATTGAGACTCGGCGAGGAGACACCAAGTTCTGCTTCAAGTCCAGGGATCGGTGTTGCGACACCAACAGCAATATCAATACTCGGCGGGTTCGATGCGGGAGCTTTCATGTCCTCCAGCGACAGCTCCATGCCTCGCACAAGTCCCGGATTTCGCGGTTGCGGAAACCGGTGAGGTTGTAACATCCACCAGCCCGCCGCAATTGTCGTCAGGCAAATGACAGCGATCGTAGCGAATATCGATGGCGATAACGAACGGGAGGGTTTTACATCAGCCATTTCATCTGACGACGGGGATGCAGATTCGACTTTGGATTTTGAACCGACAGGCAGCGATTTCTTTCGTCGGGCGCTGACGACATCTGCAGGCTTACCCGACGACGTCGTTGCCCGATCGGAGGCAAGCGAACCGGAAACACTATGACGTTTCTTCGCAGCACGCAACAGGCCTGGGATTTCTTCGGCAACCGTCCAATCGCTCGAATCCACCAATCGCACAGGAGTTTCAGAGCCAACCTCGCCGGAGCAAATCAACTCTGTCAGTTCGTCAAATGAAACCGGCCCCCACTCGGCATCGTCAATTTGATAAAAGTATTGCGCCATGTGTCATTCCGTCGTGTGGTTTGTTGCCGTCAACTTCCGGAGCACCTGAGCCTGAGGCGCTAGCCGATTGTATTTACCGACTTCAATCGGCTAGCGCCTCAGGCTCAAGTTGGAACAAATACTGATTCATTCTGGCTTTGCTTGATCCAATGCCGTGCCCGAACCACCAGCGCCAGCCGTCGTCACCTCAAACCCATGCGTCCGATTCCAGTCGTCCACATGCTGCTGAGTCAGGTGGTAGATGTAGATAGAATACCCGACCATATCCGCCTTTGGGAAATCAAATAAGTACGCGAACTCCTTATTTCGGCTGTAGAGCTGATGCACGCTGATCGAATACCAGCCCGCCTTCGGCCCGATCTGATCGCTCGTCAGATACTCCCGCTGTTGTACGTATCGAGGATCGACCGGCGGATGCTCGTAATCAATCCCGGCGATGCGAGGATCAAAGAACACATGCAGCGACAGATACAGCGGCTTCGCTTCCGGGTGTTCGTGCATCCAATCCGCCAGAAACAACACGTCCTGTCCCCAATCAATGCTCGCATCAATCAGATGAGCCGGACCATTCTCCGGTCCACCCGCCAGTTCATTGAAATACGACATGCTATGCGGAAACACCGAGAGTGAACTGATCACCGACCACGCCAGCAACCCCCAGCAAACTTTGCGAAGCCACGCAGGCAAACCAGCCTTTTCGGAAAAGATCTGACTCATCCAGATGAAGACAAACGGATAACACGGCAGCACATACCGCAGGTAACGACTGAATCCCGTTTGAGAACTCACCAGGACAAACAAACAAACCGCCGGAGCCAGCAGAATCAGGCTCTCATGCAGCACGGGTGACCTTTGCTTCTTCGGCTCTCCACTTTCCGGAGTCCGCTCCTTCAACCCCGTCCCTTCAGCCCCAAATTCGGGGGAAGACGTATCAGCCTCCCCGAATGAAGCCGTTTGAACCGCCATGATCGATTCACCGAAATCCATCCACCGCCAAACGCGCCACCAGTCAACCCGCCATGCGAACCACACACACGGAATCAAAAACAGCAGCAATGTCCCCACCGGCGTCTTCACCAGCAGAGCATAAATATACCAATACCACCAGCCACCGAATTTGCGCTCTCCTCGAAGATAAGACCACATGCCTTGTTCAAAGTCATATTTCTGCAGATCCAGCCCAACAACGAAGCTTGCTGGTAACGGAACTGGAATTTTACCCGGACGCGATTCTCGAAAGCGATTTCCGGCCTGAGACAGGAATCGCGATCTGACTGTGCCGTCGTCGTTACGCCCTGCAAGTGATTCGGAGAAAAACTGGAAACTTTCGATGGATTGACATGAGCGATCAAAGCCATATCCCGCGTTGATCACGAGTAACGCAATGAATTCGATCAGAACACACTGAAACAGTCCCCGTGCCCCTTTGCAGTCGGAATGTGTGATTGCGAACACCGGAATCAGTGGGAGCAGCAGCAACCAGCTTGTCTTTGCAAGAAGAGCCAGGCCAAGAAGGATGCCGACAATGGCGGTCGTCGTCCACCGTCCATCAATGAGCCATTGACGAATCCACCAGAGACAAAGCACACCAATCGAAGCGGCACTGGAATCCGGACAGATCGTTGCGGTCCACCCCATCACCTCTGGCGAAAGGCTCCATAGAATTGTCGCTGCCAAACCTGCCGCAGGTCCTGCCACAGTCGCAGCCCACTTCCAGACCACGTACGTTCCAACCAGCCAGATACTCAACAATGCCAGGCGAGCGATCGCAAACAACCAGAATGATCTGGTCCCATTGGCAACGATCAGGTCGCGTCCCACGTCCCACTCATTTCGACGTCCTGGCGCAGGGCGATGTCTCCTCCAGTCATACTTTGGATGTGCAAGCACAACAGGAAAAGCAGCGACACTCTTCACAAGCGGCGGATTGACCTCATACAGATCAAACCTGCCAAACTCAATTGCCAGACAGCCTGCGGTCATGTGTCCAACTTCGTCCAGCACTGGTGAATGGACGATATCCATCCAGGCAATCAGCATTCCGGCGAGCGCGATAACAAACAGTGTGCATCCCGCAATAATCTTCCGTGACGGCATTAATGCCCGTGAAACAAGGCCCGGAGCCAGCGGCGTGCTGTTTCGAGCCGAAGCGCAAGCCTCCCTGGTAGCATCGAAATGTCTTTCGGTGGGCGGTCGATTCATCGATTCCACTCAAAATTGAATCCGAAATACACACCGTCACACTGGGGTCTCCAGAAGTCATTGCGCCTTCACGACCCGACCTGCCATTGGAATCTCCACATTCTGAAACTCCTTGATTGGCGTGGAAAGAACCAATCGCGGCTCACCCCAAAATGAGAAACTCTCCGACGCTTCCGAACTCAAGGTTAGCTCTACGCAAACAAGAGGCCAGTCCTTTTCGCTTTCGGGTCGTTCTCCTGCTCCTTCCCATATCCTTCGTGAATCAAAGTCTGTGGCACCATTCAGTACTGTTGCCGAAATGTGCGATTCACCTTCAACGACAGCCCTGACTGGTAATGCTCTCGAACGAAATCGAACAAAGACCAACTTCTTATGGACTTCACCAGCGCGACACAGCCCGAAATTAACGGCTGATGGACTCACCCTGACTTCGAGATTCAGTCGCCCCGATGCCTTCAGCAGCAGCAAGGGGTGGCGCGGATCGTTCGACTCAACTGCAGCCTCTTCATGAAAACTGGATTTCTCCGGATCCACGTGGTACACGACGACAATCTTCTCCTTTCCACCCGGTTGAATCGGTGTTTTTGGGTATTCGGTATGGATGCAGCTGCATTTGGTGTGGACATTCTTTATCACCAGCGGCTTATCGCCAGTATTCGTAAATGGAAACTCAAATCGCGCTTCCTTCTGGGAAGGCAGGATTCCGCCAGTATCCGAAAACAAGCAGTCGAACTGAACAAGAGGGCTATGCGGCGTGATATCTCCACCAGTCCTCTGCTTCGCCCGAGTTACCTCAATTCCATAACCGGTGGCACGGTCTTCCAACGGACCCATCGCAACGACTCTTAGGCTCCCAATGGGATCCGTGATAATCAATCGACCCGGCGAGTCGATTCCCAGTACGACAATAAAGTGGTCGGGATTCGCAAGATGCAGGATCATCGGTGAAGGTGACGCCGCGAGTTCCCTGAACGACGCCTTCTTAATCTCCGCAGACAACCCAACGGCATTTAACGCATCGGCGACTTGCTGCACTGAGTGCCCAGCGTCATGTGGTGGCAGCAACCGATAAACCTCCGACGCAGAAACCGGTTGCCCCAACCGCTCAGCGGCTCGAACGACGGCCCAATGTGCGCACTGCGGCAGATCCACACTTGCGGATGTCGAGCTCTTGCCGGAATAGAGCAGACACACAACTCCCATCCCCACCACGAGAAACAACACCGGAACGATGCGACTCCTGTAGTTTGTGAGCGTCATTGAGGACTCCGAAAGGAATTCGTCGCGGATTTCGTATCAACTTCCGGACTTCGTTCAAATCTGACTTTGTTCCGACGGGGGAGACGACGGACTCGGTCGCCGGGCTCTTAGAAAAAGCAAGACCACCAGTGATCCGAACACAATCGCGGTGGCGATTACGGCGTAGTTCTTCCACCATGGAAGAGGACGCACTTGCGTCACGGCATTTGGATCAGCCGGCAACGCAGACGATGAAATGGCCGGCTTTGAGCTATCAGCTGCTGCGAGGGCAGGTTCCGCAGGAGAGGGTTCATTCAGCTCCGGGACAGCATCGACTTTAACAGCAGATTCGGCCACCGGGACTTCCTCCGGCTCATACGTGTACTCGGCCTTGATTCGTTTGTCCCAAATCATGTCACCGGCGACAAACCCCAGCCGCTGCATCGAAAAGCGATCGTCTGATAACTCCTGGTTTACGCGGTCGTCGAAGAACGTGACGTGGATGTCGTCTCGCTGAGAAACTTCCTGACGCAAATAGTCGGCGGATTCCGGAATCCATACGCCGTCCACTTCGTGATAGGAAGTAGTGATCTGGATCGTGAGCACAGCTCCAGGCTCAGTTGATTCGTAACGATCGAAGACGGGATTCCCACCCTTTGACAGGTCGTAGTCTTTCCGAAATCCGAAGTTCCCGCTCCTGTGCGTAAAACGCACCAATGTGCCAACTTTTTCGATCTCGAATCCGCTTCCATTTCCAAACACATAATCCTTTATGTCATTCCCAATCTCAATGTCAACCGGAGTTCTGTCATGCTGCATAAAGACGACTGGATTAATGTGGCCACTGAGCCAACTAGGTTTTTCCTCGCTCGATGGCGCAATGACCTGCATCCGACGCTTATTCTCCGTTTGTTCAACGGTCGAACGAAAGACTCGCATGTACGAGTCTTCCGTTCTTAGTACCCCGAGAAATCCCGAGTCCTTCTCAACCGCTACTCTTTGCCCTCCGGTCGTTTCGAACCTCTCGCGGAATCCAACACACACCAGACGATTCTTCTCTCTCTCATAGGAAAATTCACACTTAAAAGTGCTTTCAAACGTATTGTCCGTTTTTTCCGACTTCCGCGTTTGTCGCACCTTAGCTTCCCAGGTTCGAAGTGCGAGCTGGTTCTGGGTCCAGGCTGACGCGACAGCCTTCAGATCCTCGACATCACCTTTCGAAGGAATCGCCTCCTGCGCTCGAGAAATGCCGCATCTCAAGTGCAGTACAATGATCAAAAACAGCACGACTCCGTTGCGAACAGAGCTGCCCAAATGCCGCTGCGAAACGCAGTTCATCAGTTCCACAGTGTTTGTCTGTTCGAGTAGTGAATCGCGCTTCGTGTGTAATCGTTGTTGACAGCTTCGCGGAGAATCTACACAGACCATTTGGTACATTGGCAAACCCCATTCAACGGAAACATGACGGCTCAGATTTGCATGACGTTTACTAATGTCGTATCACAAATCGGTATTTCGCGGCATTCAACCTTGGAATCGCCAGAAGCAAGCATATTCAGTATATATTTCAGTATCTGACCATCGCGAAGCCCCCCGGTGTAGAACACGATATGCACCAGGCGTTTGTGCGATACACGTCGGTACTTTCATCTTCGTCGCGTATGCAACTCGTACATCGATTAAGCGGATTCCAAGTCCAACACGGATCACCGAACAACGTCCAGCACCTTCGGTTTTCCGCCACTTTATCAAACCTACAAACATACGTCGTCTTGCAGAGCATTTCCTCCGAAACTGGCTTCTTGTTTGCATCGAAATTCTCTTCGCTGATCTTGGTGAAGGGGATTCCATGTGGAGTGCGACTTTCTGAGGCACAAGCAGGAGGCGGCAGTTCCCCGATAATTATTGGATTGATCTCAGTAACACACATGCACGGATCAGATCCCTGACATTCTAAAAATCCATCCGCATCACTGAACCCGCAGCCCGGACAGTCAGTACCTGCCTGTCCGCCGAATACAAGTGCCGCTTCTCCTGTGAGATCTGCACTACTGACCCGGAAACTGATAGTGCCAACTATCAATCCACCTGCGGTCAAAAGCACGAAAAGGAATCTTCTGGCCATCGGACTGTAAAACATGTTGGGTCTCCTTGTAACAGCAATGGAAATGGCAGGATCGGAATTGCAATCTTTAGATGAGATGTTTGATGTGCGTGATGACCAATCTTCACTGCGGAATGTCTTTCTGCAGATCACCAACGACTTGTCCGCTGACAACACGTCCATCGACAAGTTGGAACTCGATAGGCGTCTCGCCGTACCATTCTTTAGTGCATCGGCTCAATTCGAAGACAGGCGAGCGGGCATTCATGATTTCAGCCCGACCCGGTCGATTTAATGAGATGATTGCCTCCTGCTGTCTGTGTTCAGTTGTTGTCTGAGGCATAGGCGACATCAGATATGTTTGGCATTTCGGGCAACCGGGCTGAACGATGATCAACGACCACGCGCCTGCATTGAGCGGACAGTCAACGGGCAAACAGTCAAGCAACGGAAGCCGTTGACCACGCCACGCAAGAGGATCAATAATTCCAACATCATCAGCTGTTCCCAATTCATGAACTTTTGCAAGTATTGAGGCCCGTTCGTCAAAAGAGCCCGTCGCAACCAGGAATGTTGTCCCGACACATCCAAAACACAAAATGACCACGGGGCGCAATTTGCGGTCGTCGATTCCTACAAGAAAAACAGCGATCACAACGACTGCAACGGTCAGCAAGAGCATTAATTTCGAAGAGATCTCCAAGTCTCCCATGCACTTGCAGCTGGCTTGAGATGCCAACAAAGAATGAATATGCACACCGGCAAACGCACTGAAGACGATTGCCACAGTTATGAATGATGCCTGCTTCGCAAAACCACTGACAAGCCACGCGGCCAGAGATAACTCCGCAATTGGAATCGTTAATCCC
>JAYSPO010001552.1:0-7483 GCA_043722015.1 Candidatus Kuenenia sp.
AACGGCGCTCCGCTTGCTCCGGCCTACCCGAAAAGCTAGGCCCAGGCGTCCCACTAACGCAGAAACTTTGGACCTTCGAGCGGCACGGTGACGCCATCGACAGCGAGGATTTGAGAATTCGTCAGTGAATCTCCAAATCGATCGAAATCTTTGAAAGACCAGACGACTCTCTTTTCGCGATTGACCTCAATCAGTTGAGGATTGTCAGGACCGGCGTGGCAATTATTGATCAAAATGTTTCCGCTCGGAAGAACCTGCAGCGAAGTCACCCATGCCAGTTGAATTCCCGGCAATTCGTTCTGATGCAGACTCCAGATGATCTGTTCTGCAGGGGTCACTTCCAGAATGCTGTGTCCGTTGCCGGTACCAATGAGGGTATTGCCACTGGGAAGTCGGATGGCGGAAAAGCACTGATTGCCGAACGCTTCGACTCCGTGCCCTCCTGCAGGCTTCCGATCGAACAACGGAACAGCATACTCCCACAACGTCTTGCCGGTCGGATCATATTCGCGAACCAAGCCATCGCCTTCATGGCAGACCAGATAGTTGCCGGATTCGAGTTTGCGAACCAGCCGAGTATCGCGATGGGCGTCCGGTTTGCTGACCTTCAACGCCATTGAATGCACAACATTCAGATCTTTGCCGAGTTCAATAATGTTGCCAGGTCCGGATTCGGCCACCATCGTCCGGCCATGGGCGAGTCGCTGAAACGCATGAATCTCCAGGCGTTTGCCCGCGTTCTCCGGTCGCTTCGCAGCATCGTATTGCCAAAGAATTTCGTCGTTAGACGGATTGATCTCAGCAACTTCGGTCCACGATGTTTGCAGCAGCACGCTTCCGCCTGGCAGGACATGCAGGTCATGCAGCGGGCCGATCTTATGTTCCCATTCCGTCTTGCCGGTTTCGTCAATAATCGCCACGCGACTCTTCGATGAATCCGCCGCGATAAATCGTCGCGTCGGTTCAGCAGCAGATGCACTTTGGTTTGCACCAATTGCGAGCAATCCCGCGATCGCCAATGCGATGATCCGGGATCTGCAGCAGATGAAGGGTGCCGGAATCATGAACATGGTCCTTTGAACTTCGTGCAATCTGGGCGTGGAAATGTTTCGCTGATGCAGTATGTGCAATCCAGCTTTCATTTGCCATCGAACACTAAGCATTGACGAATTTCTAAGATCTCGACTTACAATCGCTGCCCACAGGTCTGTTCAGCGAATCACCTGGCTGTCGCCGATGGCCCAGTGGTTGGTTGAGGCGCATCCATAGCAGGCAAGAGTCCAGGAAATCCCGTCGGCGGAGCGCCGGGTGTACCGTAGACCCGTCGCTCCGCCGACGGGATTTGTCCAGCAATGTCAGATGCCGCAGCAAAAACGCGGAGTTGAGTCTGGTCAGGTTCTCAGCGGACAAACCCGCCAAACAACCGTGCTGCAGCAAAGTACTGGAATGCCTTCATCCTGCAGAGAAATGGATGAGTGGAGCCCTCGCACGCACAGTTCATATTATTGTAGAACTGCCGATCACAGTGCCGTCGGGAAACGCCGGAGGCCAGACAGGCGTCATGTGCCGCACATGTCGGTCGGAAATCCGCACCGTAATATCCCTGCCCAATCAATTGGTTTCCTCCGAAGGAGTTGCCAGGGCCACAAGGGCGCCACGGCGCACAGCCGCCAGGACCGTCAGCACAAGCCGGAGTGACGAGCGCAGCAGCAACAACAATCATCAGTAGAAAAGCGAAACGAGTCGTTTTCATCACTTGGCCTCTTCGAATAACAATTGGTAACATCATCATCTCTGTCGTCATTGATCGAACAGAGAAACAGAGTTCGTTAAGAGAAGCTTCTCATTTACCCCATATTCCCCACGCTTCCGAATCTGTTTTACGGTTATTCTCATTGTGACCGCGTCATGTTTGCAGCGATAAACAAAGAAAGCCCGGTCGTTGCCGACCGGGCTCAATGTTTGGATGACTGCCATTTTTCCGATGCGCGAATTATGGATTCAAGCCAGGATCGGCAACCGGGTAGACAGGACGAGCGGCATCAACCGTAACGCCGGCGCAGTTTCCATTTGCACAACCACCAGTCATGATCCCCTGGGCACACGGAGCACACGTTGATGTGCAGCAGACGTTTTCAGGAATGAGTACACTGCGAGTATAAGGCACCTGTTTCATGACCTGGCGAGCAACCATGCGTGTGCAGGTCTGCTGAACTTCACGCGGCACCGTCTTGCAGACGCGATGGGTCGTTGTGTACGGAACCTGTTTTGCCACACAATATGGAATCGTGCGAGTTTTTTGTTCGGTCACCATTTTGCAAACGGTGTATGGAATTTGTCGGCTTCGTTGTTCGGTCACCATCTTGCAGACCTGATACGGAATCTGCTGCGTCTTTGTTTCACATTCCATGCGGCAGGTGCGATACGGAATCTGCTGTACGACTTCTTTGCAGACCATGCGTGTCACCTGAATCGGCACAGTCCTGACGACGACTTCAGGCACATAGCGGGTTACCTGAACGGGGCACTGTTGACGCACGACCTGCGGCACCATCACAGTGTAAGGAATCTGCTGCTGCACAACCTGCGGGCACCAAACACGACGGCAAACCTGCCGAGGCGGGCATTGCGTCATGCAGACCCTCGGACCACAAGGTCCACAGACAACTCGCGGAATCACCGGGCCAGGTATGGACTGCGTTTGTGTCGTCCATTGACCAGTCATGCGCTGCACGCAGCGCGTTCGCGTTTCTGGACGTTGAACTGTGTAACAACGTTCCTGCTGTATCGTTTCTGTCACACATTTCATGACAGTTGAGCGGCATTCCTGTTGAATGGTCTCACAGACGGGCTGCTGGATCGTGTAGCGTTGTTCGCGAACTTTATCTTCCCAGACCGGACGCTGAACAGTGTAGTTGCATTCGCGATAAAGAGTTTCCGTCACCGGTCGCTGAACACAGTAGGCCTCTTCGCGCACGGCAGTTTCCGTTACTGGACGACAAACCGAATAGCATTCTTCACGGTATGCGGTCTCGTTGACAGTGCGATAGCAGGTCTGCTGCACATCTTCCCAGGTGTTTTCGTAGACCGTGCGGCAGGACGTGTATTCCTGCGGCTCGTACACCGTTTCGCAGACTGTGCGATAGCAGGTCTCTGTCGAAACCCGACAGGCCGTGTAACATGATGCCGGGGCGCAAGCCGCAGTCGGACAGCAACTGTACGAGGAAACTCCGCAGAGCCCCGCGAATGCTGAAACCGGCACCCCGATAAACGCAGCCAATGTGACTACAATAGAACGCATCCGCATGTGTGCATCTCCACAATCATCCGGAAGTCTGCAAATCCATTCGCGGACCTCTGACCAGGGAATTCTCGGCGTCATCCCGAGTCTTGAAAAGAGTACCGACGCTGACCACGGCACTTCAAAGATTTTCTTCGCTATTCAGCGTTTTCTCGACCGAAAGTCACTCGACTTCCGCCTAGTCAAGAAGAATAACACAGCTGAAATGGGAAGAATGAGGCAAATGAGGCAAAGGCGGTGATTGCCTGTGCAAAATATCAACATCGTGTTTCAACGCATATTCTCGATCGATTTCTGCCGACAGAGCATTCGCAGACAGGCGTTACCGAAGGAATCGAATGTAGGATGGGCATTAGCATGTATCTCGACCTTTTCGAAATCACGACGAGTGACTCATGACCGAGTTCCAGACGGTTGCCAAAGTCGGCGACATTCCTGAAGGGCAGGGACGTTCATTTGCACTGAACGGCACGATGGTGGGCGTTTTTTTGTCGCAGGGCAAGTATCTTGCGATCAATGATTTTTGTCCTCACATGGGTGCCTCATTGGCCGATGGCCACGTCGAAGATGACGCTGTGATGTGTCCCTGGCATGCCTGGCGGTTCAGTCTGACGGATGGCACCTGGCTGGATAATTCGAAAAGCAAGATCAAGTCCGCCTGCTACGAAGTTCGCATCCAAGGCGGAGAGATTCAGGTAAGTCTGCCACGACCTCCTGACAATTTGCAGCCGCCATGCCCATAGCTTGACTCTCCGAGTGGAAGAGCAATTCCCTGTTCCTTTGCCGCCACCGGTTCGCAGGGTTCTCAATTGTTTCGAGGCTGCCCCGGCCACTCGATCCGGTCGAGGCACGATTCACAGAGCATCAGAACTGGATCATCGTGGGCGAAGTGCGTATTCCTGAAGGCGACTCCGGCGAATTTGCGATTGTCAGTCAAAAGTTGCTGCCAAACGCACTACAACAGCATCACCAGACCATCCATGCCGGACAAGCGACTGTAGATCGCCAGCACCTGCTGTGATGACTCACACATAGGCTCAAGCGTCACCGCCACATGTCGGCCATGCTGCGTGTTCCGCAGCAAAAACGGCGGATCAGTTTCCATTCCGAGTTCGTCCCGCACGCAGGCTACCACGCGCGCCGTAAAGTTGCCTTCTGCGGAACCGATCACCTTAAAGGTGAAATGGCAGGGAAAATCATGGCGACTTTCAAGAAGTTCCACGGACGGCAGTTTGATCACGACACATCACTCACAGAATTCCAGAACTAATCCCATGTCCACAGCAACTCCATTGTAAACATAGTGGTCCGTTCCGTGAACAGAGATTTCGAATGCTGCCTTCATTCCTCGTCGTCTGCCTTTACGGCCAGCCGTTTCTCTAGTTGTTCCAGCTTTTGCTCCATCGCTCGTACCTGATCACGCAGTGCTTCGATGCTCTCAGCGACTCCGCTGACTTCGCCTGAGTCGTCTGACACGAGTGCGAGAGCTTTCTGAGTCCTGACTTGAGCCACTTTTCCGCTGTCTTCGGCGAGCTTTCGTACATGCTCAATGAGTGCCTGCATGTCTTTTTCATTCGACGGCATCCGCTGTTCAATCACAATGCCGGGATGAAACTTTCGCAGCGAGTTTTGAACGCCGATATGATCAGCCAGTTGTTTTTTCACAGATTCCGGAAGCGACTGCCATGCGGGATTCGGGACAATATTCACACCGCTCTGTGGATTCAGGTCCCCGAGGAACGAACCAGCCTGTGCCGGAGCTAGCACCACCGGGAATTCCATCTTTCTGGGCGTAACCATAACCTTCATTGCCTCGCCACGACGGATGATGGACAGCGTCAATTCCTTTCCTTCCGACGCAGCCACAGATGCCACGAGTTCGTCGGTCGTCATCACGTCTGTGTCACCAATCTGCGTGATAATGTCGAATTTCAGGAGGCCTGCCTCGGACGCTGGTGATTGCTCTCGCACATGAACGACCATAATCCCATTTTCGCCCAAATCCAGATGGCTTCGCAGGGCATCCGGGACGTCTTCACACTGGACTCCAATCGCGACGCGTGCTTCATTTACTGACTCTTCTCCTGACGCATTGTGCAATTTCAGGATTCGCACAATAGAATTGACATGACCTGCGTGTTGATCTGCGTTTCCAGTGGATTCCTCTCCTGTGACAATCTTGAATACCTTGCCAGCTTCATTGCCGGAAATCGCGAATTCCTGATGCTTGCCGTCGGGACCTATGACGACGATTTTCCCATTCATATGCACTTTTGCCTTCGAATCATCAACAGTTGTTGCCAGCGCAGAATTTTCGTCGCCATGGCCGCCCAGGCGGATGACGATCTCGTCCGCCGTCAGGGCAATCGGCTGGGACTCGTCGGCGGACACGGCGGAAAGAAATCCACCCGGGCAAACACATGCGCTGAGCAGGAACAGGAATTGTTTCACAGAATACTCCTTCATCGATAACGAAAAGAAAACCAACCTGGGGCGCGATGCCTCACAGTTGCTACTGAAAATTGCCTGCTGGATCGGCAGAGACAGGAAAGAGCATGGATCGGGTTTCGCCAGCGGGTACGATCATCCAGCCGACGCCCGATTGATCGTCGGAGAACAGCGGATGATTGCGATCCATTTCCCAGACATCGTTCAATCCAAACGCCGGAACTTCGTACGGTTGATTGTTTGTCGGCCATTGAACCCGGTATGCAGGTGCCTGCCTCCCGAACTGCGGATCAGCAGGTCGCTGAGCCTGGGCAGATTGAATTCCGGGTGGACTCAGTGGTGACGTTCCATCACGCAAACTGTCGTGAATCAGCATTCCACCCACGAATGCAATCGCGGTGGAAAGTACGAGTGATGTCATTGGATGCGACCACCATTGCCGGACCGTGGATCGCCGCGAACTGTGGATTGCCGGCAATTGCTCCGATCGGGCCACTTTAGGAACAACATGCTGTGCCATCGGATCCAGGTCAACATTCGCTGGCAATCGCCGCGAAAATGAGGATTGCAGACAGCGATCTTCCAGGAATCCGCAAGCCAGCTGCTTCCAGCCGCAGTCCAGACTCTCAAGACGCCTAAGCAACTGCTGAGTCTCAGCGGGCGAGAGTTCGTTATCGACGCACCTCTGAATCAACAACTCATCGTGTTCATTTGTAAGCATAGCTACTCCCCTTGTTCATCCAATGGACTTAGCAGCCTGCGCAGGTTCTTCCTTGCCTTTAACAGACGATATTCAATTGTGTCCTCCTGAACACCCAGGTGTATTGCCATCTCACGATAGCTCCATCCTTCACCGTACTTCAGCATCAGGACCTGACGATCCAGATCGTTCAGATCCTGCAGGGCTTTCTGCACGATCTGTTGCGACTCACATGCCAGCATTTTGTCCAGCGAATTCGATGCTGATGTTTGCCCCGCTCGCTCCGCCGCGATCGAATTCTGCAATCTGCGGCGACGGCCCGTAGACCGCCTGTGCATCAGCACCTGGCGAATGGCGATCTGATACAGCCACGATGTGATGCGGTTGATTTCAGCCAACCCATGACGATGTCGCACAATCGCCAACGCGATGTTCTGCATCACGTCTTCGACAGCTTCTGATTCAGTCAGTCGACTGCGAACTACAGTTCGCAGCCAGCTTTCGTGGGTCAGAAAGACCACTTGTGGGCTTGGCCCTGTCACAATAAAGATTCCCGCTTTCGGAAGTGAAATTTCAGCAACATTGTTGCCGTACAGAGTGCGGACCAGAACAAATTCCCTCGATCATGGTCATTTTCGCGCCATTTGCATCGATTCTCTTGAAAAATATGGGCTTCCCGAGGCTTTTTGGATTGAGCTGATACGTCATTCTCCCTCGAAAGTTTATCGCATTGCGGCAAAATCCGGAGGGCGAAATGGAGACGCGAGAAACGCTTTAAAATCGGTGCATAACTGCGATTTCTGCAGCCTGGACATTCCTGTCCGAGATATTTGCCACGCGACAGGCATGAACGTCCATCCTACATTCGATCGTTTTGGCATCGCAGCCCGAACTTGACTCACCTACAACATGATTTCAAAACTAGTGTTTTGTTAAAAGCAAGGATTGCGGGTTGGGTGGCCGGGGCTGGACTGAGCGGAGCGAAGGAAGCCCCGGGGTTTCGGGCTATCGCCCTCCAACCCCGGCCACCCGAA
>JAYSPO010001553.1:0-7645 GCA_043722015.1 Candidatus Kuenenia sp.
ATAATCCGGCGATCGAGGAATACGGCGCGCGTTGCCTGACAGCCCGCAAGTTGATCGAACAGGGAGTGCGTTTTGTCGGTGTCTACATGAACGGCCAGCCGTGGGATACTCACAGTCGCAACGCCGAGAGTCTGAAAGGACTCTGCGCACGAACCGACCAGCCATCAGCGGCACTGGTCAAGGATCTCAGGCAGCGCGGTCTGCTGGATTCGACCATCGTCATCTGGACCGGAGAATTCGGACGACTTCCAATCTCACAAGGCCCCGACGGGCGTGACCACAACCGTCACGCATTTTCGCTCTGGCTGGCCGGCGGTGGTTTCAAACAAGGCTATGTCCACGGCGCCACAGATCCGTTTGGTTATGCCTCGGTGGAAAATGTCGTCAATGTCCAGGATCTGCATGCCACACTGCTGGCATCGTTGGGCCTTGACCACACCCGGCTCACGGTTCCCTACGACGGTCGTGACACGAGTCTGACCGATGCCGAGGTAACACATGCGCGAGTTGTTGATGACCTGTTGGCGTAGATCCTGCCCGGTCTCGATGTCTCCACTCCGCATTTTTCGGGGGCGTTTACAGGTATAGAACGGAAATGGCCTTGAAAGTAGTGTTTGTGCCAATTTACAAATTCCCCTGAAACACTAATTGACATATCGATATATTCCGATATATTTATTGTAGAGGTAATCGAACATGTCTTCATCGAAATTGAAACTCACAGAACTGGAAGCGATGGGCGAGGCTGCCGAGTGTCTGCGGACGCTCGCGCATCCTCATCGACTGCGAATGGTGCAGATGTTGCTTCAGGGTGATTTCCCGGTGGGTGATCTGGCCGAAGCGTGCGGTTTGCCCAGTGCCATGGCATCCGAGCATCTGCGGCTGATGCAACGGTGTGGGTTTCTGACCAGCGAAAAGGACGGGCGAAAGGTGTTCTACCGTGTCGCGGAGCCACATCTGAAGAACATTTTGAAGTGTATTGAAGAGCGGTTTGGTGTGGGAACGTCTTCAAAGTGATGAACGCGGATTCGCCCTTTTTTAACACAATATGTCGATATGTTACGACTTTTAGACACTTATGCACGAAGTACGAAGGAGTAGTCTCATGAGCATTTCTGTGATTTCCCCAAAGCAGCTGCAGGATCGGGTTCAGGCGGGTGAGAAGATCGATTTGATCGATGTGCGAACGCCTGTCGAGTTTCGCGAAGTCCATGTTTCGTTCGCTCACAACGTTCCTCTGGATCAGCTGGATTGTGCGAAGGTGACTCGCGAGCGAGCCAATGCGAAAGCACCTTTGTATGTGATTTGTCGCTCTGGAAGTCGGGGCAAGCAGGCGTGTGAAAAGATCACGGCGGCCGGCTGCGCCAACGTGTTCAATGTCGAGGGCGGAACGATGGCCTGGGATCAGGCTGGTCTTCCGGTTGTGCGAGGTAAGAAAGCCATCTCGCTGGAACGGCAAGTGCGAATTGCTGCGGGATTTCTGGCTCTGACAGGTTCCGTGCTGAGCTTCGTGCATCCGTACTGGGCGGGTCTGTCCGGCTTCGTCGGCGCGGGTCTGATGTTTGCCGGAATCACGGATACCTGCGGGATGGGAATGATCCTGGCCCGGATGCCATGGAATCAGGTTGGCCAGACGCCAACGGCACCGCCTGTGAAGAACTGTTCAGCCAATTCCAGCACGTCGTGTTGCGGATAGCGTTTCAATCTGAGATTTCGTTCCCTCTCGTTCCGAGGCTCCAGCCTCGGAATGCACTGTGCCGGAGGCTCCTGCCTCCTGTGCTACCTGAGAATCTTGAGTCTGAAGTGGCGGGAGCCTCGTGGCATCCCGTTCCTGGGCTGGAGCCCTTGACGAAGAATCAAACCGGTCGTACGAGCCTTCATCAGCAACATGCATTGCCTGAAGGCTCATCACGCGGAGCGTGATGGCTACTTTAAATCACAAAACGAAAAGGACCTCTCTCATGTTACTCAAGCAATACTACCTTGGCTGCCTGGCCCATGCGTCATACCTGATCGCCGACGAAAAGACAAAAGTCGCCGTTGTCGTTGATCCACAGCGTGACATCGAACAATACCTGACGGATACGGCTGCGGGCGGCTACACGATTAAGTATGTATTCCTGACGCACTTCCACGCGGATTTCCTGGCCGGACATATCGAACTGCGTAACCGTGTCGGTGCCAGAATCTGTCTGGGAGCACGGGCTGAGGCAGACTTTGATTTCCAGGCGTTGCATGATGGCGATCTGATTGAATCCGGCGACCTGCGAATCCGAGTACTGGAAACACCCGGACACACGCCGGAAGGGATTTCGTTGCTGGTCTATGATCTGATGACCAGCGAGTCGATTCCGAATGCCGTATTGACCGGAGATACCTTGTTCATTGGTGATGTCGGTCGACCGGATCTGCTGGCATCCATCGGAGTGACTGCCGATGAACTGGCCGAGATGCTGTATCACTCGCTCGACAAGCTGCGATCACTTCCGAATTCGACACTGGTTTACCCGGCTCACGGAGCGGGATCAATGTGCGGCAAATCGCTCAGCAATCGCCTGCAGCCTGTTGGCTCAGGCAGGGCGCAACAACGTCACCGATCTGGTGGGCGGGATCAAGGCTTGGATCGCAACAAAGCTCCCGACTCAGCCGGAGAACACGCTGACCTGCGGCACGAAGATCTGTGAAACGGTCGTTTCGGCGTAGCCTGTTTTGGCGAGCGGCTGGGCGTCTCGCTGGGACTGACCGGCGGAGGCGGTGCGATCTTTGCCGTTCCGCTGCTCGCCTACGGACTAGGTGTTCCCGCTCATGAAGCTGTCGCGATTTCACTTGTTTCGGTGGGACTGACGTCGTTCGTGGGATTTCTGGCCAAATGGCGAAAGGGCGAAGCGGAATTGCGAACAGGACTGTTGTTTGCCGCCGCAGGGATGCTGGGAGCACCTGTCGGATTATGGATTGCAGGGCAGATGCCCGAGACATGGCTGATGCTCTTGTTTGCGGGTCTGATGCTGACCATCGCGTGGAAGATGTGGAAGAAGGCTGGACATGGATCAATCCAGTCGCAAGTGTGTATTCCCATTGAAAAGTCGATGCACCAGCCAGTGGACTATGCGCATGACGGCCCCAGTTGCCAGAGGGATGTTTCAGGTCAGCTGATTCTCACCAGTCGCTGTGCTCGGCTACTGACAGGGTGGACTGAGCGGGCTCTGGCTGGGTCAATCGGTCAGCCATCGGCTTTCACCCTCGGTACTGCAGCGAATCTTTTCGGTTGCAATTCTTCTCGTGGCAGTATTCGTGATCTTCAGAAATCTTTCGCAGGCGTGATCGCCTCAACCGTCTTTACGCTCTTCGTGATCCCTGTCTCATACTGGCTTCTGAAAGAAAAGCGTTCATGACCGGCAATCGCACCCCGTTCACGTCGAATAGATGTACGCACCGTCCACAATCAGACTTCCGAGTGTTCGACCGCCGTATGTTGTTGCAAATTGATCGTCTGCGTATGCGAGTGCTCCTAGTGCTATTGGGTCAGTATTACTGATCAGTCGTAGTTCATTGCGCTGGATCCAGTGATTTTGTAATCTGCCAAGTTCGATGTTCACCTTTCGATACGCCATTGCGAGCCCCTCATCGTCAACCATCGGAGTTGCGATGTAAAAATACCATCGCTGATCTTCAGTTGCGTAAGCCCAAAAGGCGACAGCAACGGCGATCCCAGCACTCTTCAGACGTGTAAGCAACTCACTGCCGGCGTCAGTCCGCTCATTCACCAATGTCTCATTATCCATGGAAGAACTCCGTCAGAATTGTTCGTAACTGCATCGTAGAGATTTCGAGCATCAGCTTCTGTTTTTTGTTGATACCGGGATACTTCTGTCCAGGATACAACGATGTTCCAGTAACTGCCGAGTGCAGGATTAATACCGATATCGCGACCAAGCATGGGCTGCAAGTCCGCGTGCTTCAGCAATTCGTCAAATTTGTGACTCCAGCACTTTTCAGCAAATTTCTTGTCAGTAAAAATCACACCTGTCTCTTCGACGAATTTAAGGATACACGCCTTCAATGCTGTCTCAACCGCATATCCCACGAGATAGTACGCTGCTCCCCATCGACGATTTGCGAGTAAGATTTGAACGTCGGCAATCCGGTCGTTGGATAATTGCTTCAACTCTGCTCGATTCACGTCGTTCTCTCCAAAGCAAGGATTGTCGGCAACTCCTCAAGTCTACCATCGCATCACACAAATCGCGCCGCCAGGTTTCGGTTGGTTTATTATCTCGGATTTCTGCAGATCTGAGCAGTTGGGAAGACAAGAAGTAGACAAGAATGGTCAGATCTTATTGATTTGAGACCCTGCCCTTTTCCCGTCCAGCCTCAAATTTGCTGGAAATTTTTGTGGCTCGTGTCAGTTCTTGCTTTACTTCAAGCTGCGTGCAAACAAGAATCACTTATGGATTGCGATGATTGAAATCGGGGCTTCGAGAGTTTGGACCTCTATCGGAAGCGAACCGCTGAGTTCTTGTTGCGAGTTTGGACCTCGCCACAGTTTGCCGCTCAGTTTTTCACTCTGCCCCGTGTTTCAATTCATTCATCAGAGATTTGTAATTCGATTACATCGAGCTGCCGTCTCAAGATCTTCAGGTCTCGCTCGGTAACGACCGACGGCAGTTCAATTCGTGCTTTTCGACCACTCGACAGGGCAACAACAAAAACCTGATCCCCACTGTTTGTATTCTCTCGGCCTGCATCCCTGGATGGCACAGGGCGTGTAGTCCATTGTGTTTCCTGCGGAATTGCATTCAGGTCTTGCAGCCCTTCTTTACGTGCGGGTAACACACTTGTCGACGACTCATCGTTTCCATGTTGACGAAGGTCTTCGGACTCGATCGGTACTGCGGAAGTATAATTCGGGCGGCAAAAAAGCTGTGCAAACTCAAAAGTATCCTTGAGGGTTTCCGCGGCTGAATCCGCAGCTTTTGCTGCGATTCCGTGATTCCGAATCAGGATACTACGCAACTGTGTTGGTAGTTGCCCGTCTTCAGAGCTGACCTCAAATACGTCTTGGAATAGGGTGGGCTTTAATGCAGCCTCACGCCGCAACTTCAACATTTCCGAGTCAGATATTGGTTCAATAATCCCACTACCCAGAGGAGATACACGATATTCCCCACCGCTTCGTTTCTCAAGTAATCCATATTGCGACAAAGCCGCAACAATGCGTACAACGGTTCCTTCAGCGACCTTTAAAGCTCGCGCAGCGTCACTACGCGCAAACCAAGTCGTTCCCAAACCGCTCCGAATGACCCGCAAAAACTCGATAGCCTTCGAAAGGGATTCCCCAGGATATGCCCGACTGCGTTCTCGCATACAACAACTCCATACCAGCAAAACAGCCTCTACAAGATCGACCGGATCATAGCAGCCAACACGACTGCGTTAATATAAGATTAAGTTAAAAAATAAAAATGACATATACGTTCGCGTTTACGGGGTATTTGGATGCCTGTGTTGCTCGGTTTGTGTTGAGGTGATTTGCGCATCTGTCACAAAAGTCAAATCTGACACAAGGCAAAGTGGGCGACGCTCATTTTGCACGATTGAATTGCGTTCCCTCGCTTTTAATGTCATTTTTAACTTGATCGCACCTTTATTTTTTGGTCATATTGGCTTCACTGCATACTCGCTGGAGTACAGTGAAACCAGTGCAATAGCAGGAACACGACGATAGACACAATTTTGATTTTCCAAACCCTTGGCATTTCACTGATGCTGGGACTGCTGGTCGGCCTCCAGCGGCAGCATGTCCGTGCGCCGCTGGGAGGAATTCGCACGTTTCCACTCGTGACGGTCTTTGGGACCGTGTGCGCTCTCCTCGCCGGTATCTACGGGGGATGGATCGTCGCCGTTGGACTTGCAGGAGTCGTCGCGACGACCGTTGTCGGAAAAATGACGACTCCGGCTCGTGGCGACGATCACACGGGACTGACAACGGCCATCGCCATGCCCCTGATGTATGCGGTCGGAGCCTATGTGCTGAATGGCAACTGGTCGGTGGCCGTGGCAGTCGGTGGCATGGTCGCCATTCTTCTGGAGATGAAGCTGGAGCTGCACGGAGTTGTCTCGCGTCTGGGTGACGCAGACATCAAAGCCATTATGCAATTTGTTCTGATTTCGTGCATCATCCTGCCGGTCCTGCCGAATGAGGCCTATGGCTGGTACGAAGTCCTGAATCCACGTGAGATCTGGTGGATGGTCGTCCTCGTTGTCGGCATCAGCCTTGGTGGCTACGTCGTCTGGAAATTTTTCGGACAGCAGGCAGGCATCGTTCTCGGCGGCATCCTCGGCGGCACAATTTCCAGTACCGCCACGGCAGTCAGTTTCGCCAAACGTTCCCGGCTAGCTCCGTCATCAGTGCGAGCCGCGGCCGCCGTGATCATGATTTCCACAACCGTCAGCTTCATTCGTGTTGCCATTGAAATGGCGGTGGTCGGCCAGGAATTTCTGCTGAAGTCCATCCTGCCGATGTCAGTACTGGTTTTAGTGGCGATGTTGCTGTGCGTGGTCGGATGGTTGGGAACTCGGAAAGAAACTGAAGCCATGCCACAACAGGCGAATCCCACGGAGCTGAAGTCCGCTCTCGTTTTTGGAGCTCTTTATGCAATCATCCTGTTTGCGGTCGCGGCGACGCGAGTGCACTTTGAAAGGAGCGGTCTGTTTGTGGTGGCCGTGCTTTCCGGGTTGACGGACATGGATGCGATCACGTTATCGACGTCTCGCATGGTCTCAGCAGGACGGCTCACGGCGGACACGGGCTGGAAGGTGATTGTCGCCGCAGCGATGGCAAACCTTGTCTTCAAAGCGGGACTCGTTGCGATCCTCGGAAACCGCAAACTGCTGATACGCATTGCCTTTCTGTTCGGAATTCTGATCATCGTGGGCAGCGTGCTGATCGCAACGCTGCCCTGAGTCACGTCCCAAATCTCTCGCCACGTCTGGCCATCGTCAATAACTGGCCAGCCGCGATCGCTCCCATTCAATCTGCCATTCGGCGAAGATTGCTTCAAACGTCCGGCGCGGCAAAGTTGACAAGCATTTCCATATAATTCGCCCGATCATACGCTGGACGATACGCGGCAAACCTGGCACACATGCTGCCTTTCATCTGCCGCACGGATTCGTACTCACGCTCATCAAGCCACGAGCGCAGTCCTGTGATCAGCTCTGAAACAACCTCAGGACCCTTCTTATAAAGTACGCCGGCGATCATGGTGACATCAGCTCCGACAAGCAGCATTTTGACAATATCGCTGGTTGTATTGATGCCGCTGGTTGCGGCGAGAGAGGAATTCAGCAATTCACCTCGCAGAATTCCGATCCAGCGCAGAGGCACCCGCATATCGTCGCTGGTTGTCAAAGTCAGTTCCGTAGTAAATTCGCGGGTGTCGAGATTGATGTCCGGGTACAGATAGCGATTGAAGATCACCATGCCGTCCGCCCCGGCATCGAACAACCGCGAAGCAAAGTTCGGGAGCGAACTGAAGTACGGGCCGATCTTGACTGACAACGGAATCGAGATCGCGTCCTTGACCATCCGCACAAGTTCCAGATAGTGTTGTTCAATGTCGTCTGCAGTCTGCTGCGAATCATG
>JAYSPO010001554.1:0-3215 GCA_043722015.1 Candidatus Kuenenia sp.
CTCCGGCGGGGGATCTGTTGTCATCAGTCCGTTCAACCGCGTCACGGACGACGGCACGTACACCTATCAATACGACAACGAAGGCAATCGCACGCGGCGTGAGAACAAAGTCCGCCCGCCAACAACCGACACCACCACCGTCTGGTTTGAAACGTACACGTGGGACTTCCGCAACCGACTGACCGTGGTGACAAAGTACAATCGCAACGGCAGTCTGGTGGAATTCGTGACGTATGAATACGACGGACTGGATCAACGAATTCGCAAGACCGTCAAACTCGCGGGGCAGTCAAATCCGACCGTTCAGGAACGCTACGTCTACGACCGCAACGTCCTTGATCCGTCGATGTCGGATGTACTCCTGGTGATCAACGAGCTCTCGTCAGCCAGCTTGACATACGAGAAAGTCACGCACCGTTTCATGAACGGACCGCAGATCGATCAGGTCTTCAGCGATGAAACAAACGGCGGCATCCTGTGGTATCTCCAGGATCGCCAGAACACCGTCCGCGACGTCGCGACATGGGACGGCCACGGCGACGCGACGAAGGAATGGAAAGACGTCAACCACATTTCGTATGACACCTTCGGCAACGTCATTGGTTTCGATGATCCCACAACAACCGGAACCGACACCAACGGCAAACCGGGCACTGACACTCTCAACGCTCCCCGCCGCAGCTACACCGGTCGCGAACCGGACTCCGCCACCGGCCTGATCTACTACCGCGCCCGCTGGTACGATGCCAAACTCGGCCGCTTCATCAGCGAAGACCCCATCGGCTTCGCGGCAGGGGACGCGAATCTCAGCCGCATGGTAGGGAACAGCACGCCGAATGCGGTGGATCCGAGTGGGTTGGATGAGAATGAAGGCTTTGAAGCCAACATGCCTCATCCTGATTACTCATCGTTGCCTGGAGCTCCAAACAACTTTCCAGCGGGAATCAAGCCGTTCCCGTTAACGCCGAGACCGCCCGTTGATCCGACTCCCTTCGATGTGATTCTGATTCCTGCGGCATCGCTCGAAGCGTATGGACTGACCTCAGGACAAGCCACGCAACTTCGAAGCGGCAAGTTTCTGTTTCTCGACGCGCAACAGTGGAAGGCTCGCATGGGGTTCTGTGGTGATGATATTGCTTTTGCACCACACATTGTTCATTTGGGTAAATGGAAGTATGACGCCGTTTCCGTGACGGACGGCTCAAGCAGTTGGTATTTGCTTCCGCAAGTGGTCAATACGACAGACGGTCCGGTTACAATCGGATACTATGCGTTTCGCACAGCACAACAACTTGAGGACCATCTTGCTGATGTGGAGATTTTGTTACTCGGAAGAGCGGTCATTTTTGGTGCTGCAGCATCTGGCTCTGTTAGGCCAATGTGCGTGCCGCCGGGATACCAACGTGGGTTTCCACGAATCAAGGCTCCCGTAACGGCCCCAAGTAGTGGAGGGATCGTTACCCAGAACGGAACAAAGATCACGGGATACACGATCCACGGTCTTGAACGGGCAATGGGAGATGGTCTTAAGCGTGCTGGAGTAAAGCCCGCTGAGATTCTCAATACGCTAAAGAATCCGACGAAAATTACTTCTGGGGTGGATAATCTTGGTCGTCCATTCGAAATCTACGTTGGACCAAATGCACGCGTTGTCATAAATCCACAAACCGGGCAAATCGTATCCATGAATCCGTTGAATGGAGCAGGGGTACGATAGATGACAAACCGCGAACAAATTGAAATTCAGCTACATGGAGAAGAGATGTTGTTCCTTATGGGCTTGCGTGACCAGCAACCACGTATTGCATCCCTCGACATCGAGTGGAGTCGTGATGAAATCAAGAGCGATATGGTTACGATAGAGAATCTTAGAGGCGTTCTAACTGAAGTTCTTGCGACGGTAGGTTTCGACGAGCACTACAATCCGACCCTTGCGGGCAAAATGATCGAGAGCATTATCGATAAGCTCTTTGTGCCGAATAGTAAGTTATGTTGACAAGCGGTGACACGATGTCACCGCAAGGGTTCGTAGGATGCGCAGCGGGCGTACAATGGAGCGGGCGTACAATGGTACAATGGTGCCATCCAACCGTTGCAATGCGGATGAGCATTGTGTAGAGTTTGCGGAATGTGGGTTGTTGTCGGTGGCAGGTCTTGAATAACGCTTGGTTGGGGGAAACAAAAAGGGGTCAGGTCTCTTTTAATTGAGACCTGACCCTTTATTGCCCCCTTGATGGCGCATCAATCACGTCAATTTTTTTTGGCGAGAGATTCGCAAAAGGGGATTCGCAAAAGGGGACATTGTACTTATTTATTAAAGTAGAATGTCCCCTTTCGCTCCCTCCCCGGTGACCAGAAGATCTGCGCGCCCTGAAGGAGAATCGGCAGACATCGGCGTTCGTTTTCCGGACTGCCTCGTTCAACCCACGACCGTGCGGCGGCGAGAACCTGCGGATCGTCCGATCCGGTGGACGGTATGGTCAGGATCTGCAATTGGCCGAAAGGAATCGGAGCGCAATCCGAAGAGGACGCGGCCCCCAGTGACGCGGCGTTTGCCGGTACTGCCTCGGCATGAACCAGAATCGCTTTTTGTCGAACAGGCGGAGGCAATTCATGCACGACCTTCTGACCGTCCAGCACTTCTGCCGTAAACAGGATCCGCTGAACGCTCGCCTCAGTTGGTAAACTGAATGGCGCCTCTGTTTCAGGTGTCATTCGTGTATTCGTTTTCGTCGTTTTAGTTTCGGATGGCATAGTTATCTACCGGTATGGTTGGCGTCAGCCAGAGTGGCGGCGATCCACCCGGCGACATACGAGGCGGAGTCAAGAACACCATTCAGAGTGGAATCGAAAAGATAATCGCCGACGACAAACAGGTCAGGATGCTCGATGGGTTCCGGCTGGTGACGTCGGTCCGGATTCATAGGAACGACCCCTCCCGGAAGCGCGTTGACAGCCCCGATCCAGCGATGCACGCGGCCCTCCAGGAAATACCGGCGGCCATCGGCGAGAAAATCAGGCAACGACTTCAAAGCCTGCTCAATCAGCTCGTCATCAGGCAAAACGCACAATTCCTCCGCGTCGCGCCCTCCGAGCAGCCAGCCGAGTACCCCATGCCGCGCATCCGGATCACGAGATGATTCGTCATAAAGGCAGCAACCATGAAACCGATCCAGCATGCAATAAGAATCTGTCAGTTTGCCTCGCCAGAATGG
>JAYSPO010001555.1:0-4292 GCA_043722015.1 Candidatus Kuenenia sp.
GATTACTTCAACCGGTCGCCTCGCCGTTGGCTCGGGTTAAACATTTACCACGGCAAGCTGCCCGTAAACAGGCGATCTTGTCTGAATGGATGCATCAAAAATGTGGGTAACGACAAGCCACGAAGCCGGATGGGGAACACTCGATTCGGTTCAGCAAACAATTCGTTCAGGATTTCAAATATTCAACTGCAGGCACAACATCAATACAAAATTCAAGGATGGCAAAAGGCGACATTCTACTGATGCATTAAAGTACAATGTCCCCTTTTCCTTCCCTTCCCAATCATGCGGGTGCTCAATGAGACATCAGAGATTAGGCACAGACGACGTCAGCAGCTCACTTTGGTCCATGCTGCCGGAGCCGTACAGGAATCCGTGCCGTCGCCGCCATCGACGCTGCCGAGCTGCGTGAAGGCGAGATCGATCGCGATCAGGTCGTCTCCGCCGAGAGCCGAGATCAGGAACTCATCAGTCGCATCCATCGTGATGGAATCCAGTTCCAGGACAGACACCAGACCACGCGGCTTGCGGCGGAACGAGGAACTCGTGGCACTCGCACGCTGTAGGTTCAGGTCTTCTGGGTTGTTCGTGCCCTGCAGGTCGTACAGATCGATCCCCGCTCCTCCGATGAGCGTGTCGTTTCCCGTGCCGCCGTTGAGCAGATCGTTGCCGTTGTCACCGTTCAGAATGTCATTGCCCGCGTCACCGAACAGGCGGTCGTTGTTGTCGCCGCCGTTGACTGTATCGTCACCTGCTCCGCCCTGGACGACGTCATCTCCCGCGGCGCCCGAAAGTATGTCGTTGTCATCGCCGCCCCAGATCTGGTCGTTCCCTGCATTTCCCAACAGCGTGTCTTCGCCAGCGTCGCCCCAGAGCTGATCATTGCCGTCCTGGCCATAAGCAATGTCATCGCCGAGCCCACCGAAGACCCGGTCATTGCCAATGCCGCCGAAGAGCGTATCGTTCCCGAAACCGCCTCGCAGCAGATCATTGTTGGACGCTCCGTCCAGTGTGACGTCGCCGCTGAACAGGCTGGCATTCAGATGATTCTTCGAAGCTCCGCCGGTGAGCGATGACTTCTCGATGTCATCATGCAGAATCTTTCCGCCACCAGCACTCACCAGACGAATATCATTCAGATCCCAGTTGGTGTCGCCGATCGCCGTCAGGCGGTCCACTCCGGAACCACCGAGAAACCAGAACTTGCTGTTGCTCACCGGCAGACCAATGTCCGGACCGTTGACTGTCAGAATGTCGTTGCCTTTTCCGGTGCGAACGAAGACGTTCTGCAGACCCTGAGCTTCCAGGCTGCCGACGGCAAAACTGACCGTGTCATTCGACTGAGCCAGCAGGCCGTCTTTAAGCCCCGTGTTGATCGTCAGGTCGCGGACGTTGTCCAACGTGATCGGTGCGAACGCGACCCCGGTGCTCGTCCCGGAGACCGTCATGCCGATGTGGCCCTGAAAGCCGGTTCCTAGTGCGGCAGTGATGACATCTGTAGAACCCTGAGGCTCAATCAACAGGTGCTGCGTGTCTTTTACAAAGAGCGATTCGACACCGGTGAACAGGACCTCGTCCCCATACGTCATGATCTTTCCGCTGCCGAGTGTCAGTGACGACGGAGCATACGTGAAGCCTTCGTTGCCGACGCCAATCAGCCGCAGCGAATCCGCCGCCCCGCCGCCGGCCGCGTGATGGATGCCTCCCTCAACACTGAAGCCTCCGCCACTGCCATAATCCAGTGTCAGGGTATTACTGTCGGAATTGTCCGTAATTCGAACAGCCCGAATGGTATTCAGACGGTGTCGGTCCTGCAGAACGTATTGTCCGGATGTAAACGTTCCGTTGAACGCAAGTTCCAGCCAGTCGCCATTTCTCCGGAGCCGCACATCGCCAGTCAGACCCGCTGCCAAAGTGAACAGCATGTCGGGAGACAGTTTCGAGACAAAAATGTCTCTGTCGCCTGCACTCGTCAGATTGAACACTCCCAGTCCCGGATCGAAGTCTGCTGTCCCGATGAAAAATCCCGTGGTGTAGATGCCGCCAGCGGAATCTACAGCAATGGCTTGTCCATAGCCATGGTCCGTGCCTCCCATGCGTTTGGCCCAGACGAAATTCCCCGAGCTGTCCAGCTTCGAGACAAAAATGTCTTGAGAGCCTGCACTCGTCAGGTTGAACACTCCGTCTCCCGGATCGAAGTCCGCGGTATCATAGAAACATCCCGTGGTGTAGATGCCGCCGCCGGCATCTACAGCAATGGCGTTTCCCGCCTCAAAGGATGTGCCGCCCATGCGTTTGGCCCAAACAAAATCTCCCGCGCTGTCCAGTTTCGAGACAAAAATGTCTTGAGAGCCTGCACTCGTCAGGTTGAACACTCCGGCTCCCGGATCGAAGTCCACTGTACCCCCGAAATATCCCGTGGTGTAGACGCTGCCGGCATCGACAGCAATGTCGTTTCCCACCGCAGAGGCGGTGCCGCCCATGCGTTTGGCCCAGACGAAATTCCCCGAGCTGTCCAGCTTCGAGACAAAAATGTCTTGAAGGCCTGCAGTCGTCAGGTTGAACACTCCGGTGCCCGGATCGAAGTCTGCTGTACCATTGAAATATCCCGTGGTGTAGATGCCGCCGCCGGCATCTACAGCAATGGCGTTTCCCACCTCATAGGATGTGCCGCCCATGCGTTTGGCCCAGACGAAATTCCCCGAGCTGTCCAGCTTCGAGACAAAAATGTCTTGAAGGCCTGCACTCGTCAGGTTGAACACTCCGGCGCCCGGATCGAAGTCCGCGGTATCATAGAAATATCCCGTGGTGTAGACGTTGCCGGCGGCATCCACAGTAATGGCGTTTCCAACGTCCTGACCTGCGCCCCCCATGCCCTTCGCCCATTCGAAATCCCCTGTGAGCAACTGGCGGACTTCAAGCTGCTCGGTTCTGCTGTGGCGGTGCTGTCGCTTGAGTTTCCTGGGGCAGCGACCTGCCGGGACAAGAGTGGTCAGAGCAGATCGGAGCAGGGAACGGATGGAAACTGACAACGTGATCATGGCAACCTCGCAGGAACAGGGTTTGGATGATTCTCCGGCATCGTGATACCCGCAGCCAGAACGAACAGCGTTGTTCGGCCTCGTGCCATACTCCTCGCGGCTTCATGCGAGACAATTATCTGTTGAACCCGAAGCGACAGGCGATTGCCGTCAACGCTCGCACAACGGCCGTCGCCGTTGGCTCGGAGTCAAACGATAACGTTCCATTCGTGGCCGTGAAAGGCAAAACCAACGAGAATAAAAGGGTTCTTCTCGGAATTTATACTCCACGCGGTCAGGACTGAGGGACATGTGGTTGAGTGAGCTGCAAGGCGCTAGAATGGCGTTGATTTAAGGCGAGCGGCGGATGTTAATACCCTGATGTTGCAGAATAAAACGCGGAGAATCAGGGCACTTACGTACCCCGCTCGCCAGTCGGATTGCTTAGTTCCACGCAATTGGACGCGAGGTCGGAGGGGGCCAGAATGCAATGAGGGGACTGCCGGAGTTCAGCTGGATCAGTTGATGGCGAACAGGCGAAGTCGTCGATTGCAGTCGCATCGAAATCCGCGACCGCACCCAGTTCTGACCTTCCAGGACCAAACGCTGGAATTACGTCAGCGGTCCGGTAAGCTCAGAGCATGGGCAAAGAAACGCAACCGAGCGATCCATTCGAAAACGCAGGATTTGCCACGACTCGTTGGAGTATCGTGATTGCTGCCGGGCATCGGTCGAATACTGCCTCCGAGGCAGCTCTGGCGGGGCTGTGCGAAGCGTATTGGCTGCCGTTGTATGAGTTTGCTCGTCGGCGAGGATATGCAGCAACCGATGCGGGCGACGTGACGCAGGGGTTTTTCGCTCAACTGCTGGAGAAGAATTATCTGCAGAGCGCGGATCCGGAACGCGGCCGATTTCGCGCCTTCCTGTTGACCGCTTTTAAGCGATTCCTGTCGAAGGAACGCGATCACGATCTCGCTTTGAAGCGCGGCGGAGGTTTGAGGCTGGTTTCACTGGATCTGGAGCGAGCGGAGTCACAGTGCCGGATCGAACCGATTGATGATCGCACGCCGGAGAGTCTGTTTGAAAGGCGTTGGGCCATTACCATGCTCGATCGTGTGCTGCATCTGCTGGAAGAGGAGTTTCGGCAGAAGGGAAAGCACCAGTTTTTCACGATGTGTCGCGGCAGCTTGACCGGTCTGGGGATGGAAGAACAGTATGCCTCCATCGCGGCATCGTGCGGAATGACCGAGCCCGCCGTCAAAGTCGCCGTGC
>JAYSPO010001556.1:0-8397 GCA_043722015.1 Candidatus Kuenenia sp.
AATTGCCGGAACGGCGCTTCGCTTGGTCCGGCCTACAGATTTCACCCCAATTCGTTGTCGTGACAATGACTATGCTTTGGCCCGTCTGTCCACAATCTCTGTCGCAACGCCCGAGAATTGATTTTCTGCAAGATCCATGTTACCAACCTTTTCGCCAATTCGGATGCCGACACGTCGAGCTGGTCCGCGAGTTTCCTGAATTGTATTGCCGATGAGGCGAATGTCTTTGGTTTCGCCAGTGACTTCAATTCCGGCACCGTCGTCATCGCCGCTGTTTTCGATAAGATTGTGTTCGATCACGTTGCGATTCGCCCAGAAATCGAGTCCTCGATTTTCGTCGCGAAACAGAATGCCGAACTTGCCGCTGTTGCGAATCTGATTATTCCGCATCACGTTGTCGGTATCATTGTGGCCGATGGAAATGCCGTATAGTTTGTTGTCATCGATGATGTTGTTTTCTGCCAGTCCGTATTTGACGCCCCAGCACCAGAAGATGCCCTGACTGTTGCGTTCCAGCGTATTGCCGCGAATGATCGGTCGCTGTGAACCAGAGCCGGGATGAACTCCGAGGTCCGTGTTGTCGTGGCTGTGGCAGTTTTCCACGACCACATCGTGGCAGATCTGGAAACTGATCCCATCGCCGTTGTAATTGCGCGCTGTCACTCCGCGGAACGTGTAACGATTGCAATCCTGCAGAAAGACGCAGCCACCGTAGTTGCCGTTAAAGTTTTCACAGTTTTCGCGATTGCCGTCGAGCGTGATGTTTTCAATGATCACATCGGCCGTGTGTTCGCTGGTCAGTAACGGAAACAACGACGCACAGGTCGGCTTGCCTGACAGCCACAGGTTCTCCCGCAGGCCATCGTTCAGTTTGAAACGATTGCCATGGCGGGCCACCAGCGTCCGCTTGATGACAGTTGCGCCGTTATTGTCCGTATTAGTTGCCTGAAAGACGATGCCATCGCCCACCTGAAAAGCGTTGCCGTCCTTCAGCGTCACTTCCTGATCGTACCAGTCGGAATCCAGCGTCAGTTCGGTTCTGGCAGACGGCAATCGCGTGATGACAGAATCCGTGCCGCTGCCAAGCAGGCGGACTCGCGAAGGCATCCAGACGGCGTTTCGAAACGTATAGGTTCCCGGCAGCACTTTCACGGTGCCGCCACCCAGACGTGCCACATAATCCAGAGCGGCCTGAATGATTTTATCCGTTTGCCCGATCATGTCGCCCGATTTTTCGCCTACGTTGATCGTCAGTCGTTCGTCCCATTTCGGTTCGAAGCGTTCGTCTCCATCGGTGGCTCGTGGATTTGTCACTGGCGGCGGATCATCAGCGCGGACTGAGCCAGAAGCAGAAGCCGCAGTCATCGCGGCGGCCGAACCGGCGAGTGTTGAAAGAAATCGTCGGCGACGAAATGAAGGATGATGTTGATTCATGATGCTAAAATCCTGATGATTGTACCCGCCACGACTGGCCGTGAAGGCTAATGTGTACGTAGGGTGTGACAAACGGCTTATAAGCCGTGCAGGCACACCAGTTTGCAATTCCCCGCATGGTGTGCCTGCGCTCGCGATGCTCGCTTGTCACACCCTACAAAAACTCCGGTTCTCAATGTCGATGATGCCTAAATTAACCCCGCGATCGGGTCGCCGTAATAGATCTGATGTGGTCGTTGAAATTCGTCGTGCCACACGGCTGTCGCTGGAATTCCCAAAGCATTGTACATCGTTGCTGCCATATTTTCCGGCTTTTGCGGATTGCTCGCCGGATACGCGCCGAGTTCATCTGACGAGCCGATCACGGTTCCGCCCTTCACACCGCCACCGGCAAAAAGACGCTCTGCACGGCACCCCAGTGATCGCGACCGGCATCCGGAAAAGATTCAGACAGCGTCGATAGTTTTGGCGTTCGCCCAAATTCGCTGCCCATGACGATTAAAGTCGTGTCGAGCAAACCCAGCGACTGCAGATCATCCAGCAGAGCACACACAGCGCGATCGGTTGGCGGCAGCAGTTTGTTCTTCATCCGGTAAAAGATATCGCCATGCGTATCCCAGCACTCATTGTTGCCGAGATTCACCTGAATCAGGTTGACTCCGGCCTCCACCAGTCGCCGCGCCATCAGCAAAGACCAGCCGAAACTATTGCGGCCGTACCGATCCTGAGTCTTATCGTCGGCGTTCGTCACGTCGAACGCATTTCGCACGGTCGGTTCGGACAGCAACGAAATCGCCGACTGTCGGAATTCATCATAATGCTTCGCGTTGGCGGATTGTTCCAGTTCGCGTCGTTGCCTGTCGAGCACGCTCAGCAGGCTGGTACGCGAACTCATGCGATTCATCGTCATGCCGGGCGACAATGCCAGACTTGGAGCCTGGTAGACTCGATCATCCGGTGATGTCGGGGATTTCTTTGTTTCATTCGGAAACGTGTACTCCGGATACGCTCCCCGCCAGAATGGGTTTCCATAGGGCGAGGCTTCAACGAAAAACGGATCACGATGAGATCCCATCAGCCCGCCAAAAGCCCCCGGAATGGTCCCTCCGGACCAGTGTACCAGTCGTTCCGGCAGCACGATGGCTGGAGGCAGATTACTGCGTGCAGGCAGAGCAACTCCGATCGTCGATGCGATCGAAGGAAAGTCGCTGGAACGCGGCTGCCGGTCCCCACGAAATCCTGGCGTCGCGCCGCTACGTCCTGTGAGCATGTAGTAATGCCCCAGCGTGTGATCATTGCTGGGATGAGTCAACGATCGCACGACCGACCACAGCGAACTTCGCTGAGCCAGCCCTGGAAGATGCTCCGTGATGTCGAGCCCCGGCGTTTGCGTGGCGATGGAGCCGAATTCGCCGCGTATTTCACGAGGTGCCTGCGGTTTGGGATCAAAACTTTCGTGCTGTGACAGGCCGCCCGAGAGAAAAATGTAGATGCAGGCCTTCGCCGTGCCCGCCCCGGTTGCCCCTGAATCCGCCGCCTGCAACGCGCGCAAATGATTGCTGCCCATGCCAAGCAATCCGATGGCTCCGGCCTGAACAGCGGTCCGGCGGGAGACCTTCGGATGGAGGAGATTTTGTTTTTGGCTCATTGGCTCACTCCTTACTCCTCAGGCGAGCGGCAGGGCGTCAGCCCTCCGTGTGTACTTTGCCTGCTGTCGTACTGCGATCGCGCACGCGGTTATCGACTTGACCATGATGTCTCGTTTGCCAGATTGTTGCGGCATTCCACGGAGGGCTGACGCCCAGCCGCTCGCCGTTTCCTAAACCAACTCCTTCACCACAGACTGATGATCCAGCAGATACTGCGGTCGTCCACTGTTATCCGGAATCGTTGCCGTTCGCACATCAATCCCCAGTTGATGATACAGCGTGGCGAACACTTCCTGGTAGTGAATTGGCCGATCCTGAGGCACTTCGCCCAGACGATTTGTCGAACCGATCACCTGACCCATTCGCATTCCACCGCCAGCCAGCAGAGCACACGAAGCCTGAGGCCAATGATCCCGTCCGCCGCCCGGATTGATTCGCGGCGTGCGACCGAATTCGCCCCAGGCCACGACACTGACGTCCTGATCGAGTCCCCGGACATGCAGGTCCTCCACCAGAGCCGTGATGCCCTGATCAAACTTGGCGAGCTGTTCCGGCAGACGTTCAAAGTTACCACCATGACGATCCCAGCTTCCGAAAGAGAGCGTCACACAACGCACCCCCGCCTCGACCAGCCGGCGTGCCATCAGAAACTGATCCATCCAGTGCGGCCCGGCGTCTTCACCGAACGCCGGCGTCGAGGCTCCGCGACCGTAACGATCTCGCAGAGCCGCATCTTCTTTTTCGAGATCCAGTGCCTCAACGAGCTTGCTCGACGTCAGCACGTCGAAGGCTTTCTTCGTGTTCGAATCCATCCCCTGCATATTGGCACTGGCTTCTGAGTGCCGACGAAACGCATCGAAACTTGTCAGCAGAGCCTCACGGTCACGCAGACGATCGAGCGTAATATTGTTCAACCGCATGTTCGCCATGCCTTCGCTCTCGGGTTGAAACGGAGCGTAAGCAGAACCAAGAAACCCCGGCAATCCCGGATTCGAATAGGGTGCGTGACCTGTCTTTGTGGTAAGTCCTACAAATGGCGGGACAGCTCGATCAACGGCCCCGTGGAGCCGAGACACTGCGGATCCCAGCGACGGTCGATTGTCCTGCCGTCCTCTTGCTCCGATCGGAAACCCACTCAAACAGGTATCCGATGCATGCTGATCGGGCGACCCATACAGCGATCGGATAATGGTGAACTTATCCATCATCTGAGCCAGGCGAGGCATGTGCTCACAAATCTCGATGCCCGGCACGTTCGTATGGATCGGTTTGAATGAGCCTCGAATCTCCACCGGAGCATCCATCTTCAGATCATACATGTCCTGGTGTGAAGGTCCACCGGACAAATAGACCATGATCACCGCCTTATGCGGCAGCTTTTTTCCACTCGGTGCCGACGATGCTTCTTCCGCTCTCAGGATCTGGGGTAAACTCATGCCACCCAGAGCCAGCCCACCAATCCTCAGGAAGTGTCGACGCGAATGTCCGTCACAAAACGACGAAGGACGTTGTCCGAGTATCGACAGCATGCAGGAATACCTCAGGCGAGCATTTGGGCAGGAAACATCAAAAGCGGGAACAGCAGCATACCCTGCGTTTCCACCCGGCGGCAAGCCGTTCGGTGATAAACGAGCAGCCAGCGATGTCAGTGCTGAAATGTCGGCCAGTCACAATTATCTTCCCTCCGCTTTCAGGTTGAGCAGGAAAGACCTGGCAGACAGGACCGACCGTCAGGCCTTGACTGCGACGTTCGCGCCGTCAATCACGCAATGCAGCGGGCCTTTACTCGCACTGGCGCGGATCAGTGCCAGTCCGATGGATCCGTCTGCGACTGTGGCTGCTGAGGTGACGACGCCCGCGACTGTGTCCTCGCTCGATAAAATCGATGCTTGCAGGAGGTTCCCGGCCGAAGTGGCAGCTTCCACACATCGGAGCGCGCGATTCACATGGCCCATGGCGTCCAGACGGGCGATGGGCTCCTGTCCGAGATAGCAGCCTTTCACATAGCTGATCGCGGAAGGGTTTCGTTCAGCTTCCGGTGCCATGTTGTCAATTGATAAGTCCTGATTGACGATTGGAAAACGATCACGAATTCGCAGTTGTTCGAATTCCGCGGCAGCGACACTGGTGTCCGCAGGCAAAGGCATCAGGCCTGAATCTCTGGAGGTTGCCATCCACAGCATTGGTGTCTCTGCCCACGTCACAGAGAGTGCTGTTGGCGCCAACAGGACACCATTCAGATCATGGATCTGCAGCCTGACGCAGTTCATGGGTTCCGGAAATGCGAAGTTTTGATCCTGAAAGTTGTGCAGCCAGGCTTTCGCTGAGGTCGCGCCGAGCACCGCAAGCGCAGTCGTAGACTCCGTTCCCGATGTGATCATCACGTCTTCGGTAATGATGTACCGATTGAGATGCTTCAGAAGACCAGCCTCGTCGCCGCCCAGCATCCAGATTTCAAGACAGTCGTCGAATGCCAGCACATAGCCATGCGCGATTACGCGGGCTTTGACGTCGCAAAAAAAGGCTTCGCAGACTTTTCCAGACGGCAGTTCCTTGATGTTATTTGTGCAGAAGTTGTGCAGATACTTCGCACGATCTTTACCCGTGACGATCAGTCGCGAAAGTGCGGAAAGCCGCAAACATGACATTGAAGACTCCAATGGACTTACGTAGGCGATGACGCACCGCGACTCGCGTTTTTCTTCGCGCCCGCGCCAAAATCATGATGCACCGTGGTGACCATAAAACATGCTTTACGGCGGCACCATGTTGCATCCGGGGAATCTCAGTCGGCGGAGCGACTGAGCTACGCTGGCGACGTTACTTTTTTGCGGCGGCGGCAGCAGCTTTCGCAGCGACTTCCTGGGCTTTGCTTAATTCCGGATTTGGTGTGGCGTCTCCTTCAATTTCACCGCGAATCCATTTTACGCCGGCAGTGATCGAATCCAGAAATCGCTGATCCTGCCATGTCGATTCGTTGTGACCAAGATTATTAAAGTACACCTTGCCGTCACCGTACGATTTCACCCAGGCGACGGGCACATGGCGTGGTTCCGACGGCGTGCAGCGCGTCATGTCGAGACTCATCAGCACGCGGACTTTTTCCGGTTGCCAGTTCTTGTACTGGTAAATCTCGTCCTTGATTGTGAACTCGTGACCAAACGGTTTCATCATCGGATTTTCGGGGTCATGCACGTTGATCGTCACGGTCGTCCCTGAGCCCCACGGATGCCCGTCGAATGTTCCGCCGACCATGTCCCAATAGGGTTGATAGTCGCCGTACGTGTCGGCGGCTGAATGAAATCCGATGAAGCCGTGTCCCTTAGCCGTGAGCCATTCTTTGAAGAAGTAATCCCGATCCGCATCAGCGATGGGAAGGGAACCGGTCGTGTAAAACATCACTGTGTCATAGTTCTGCAGATTGTCTTTGGTAAAATCTGCGGAGGCATCCTGCGTGCAATCGACGGTGAACAGTCCCGTCTTCTGGCCAAGCTGAATCATGGCAATTTCTGCAACCGCCAGTTTCTTTTCGTCACCATCGGGACGTCTCACGCTGCCGTGGACGAAGCCCGCACTCTGCGTCAGCATCAAAATTCGGGACGGTGCCGCTTTCTCCGCCGCAGAACTGCTGACACAGCTCGCAGTGACAGCCAGCACACTCAGGAACAGATTCAACACTCGCATACGATCACTCCGATCAGGAAAACAAAGGCCATTCAGTCGCTCGGGCCACCTGGTGGTCTGTCACGCATGCATTGATGGGTTGTGTGCCACTGGCTCTGCCAGTGCTCCCCGCCATTTCGAGGAAGCACTGGCAGCGCGAGTGGCACACATCAATTCACGACTGACAGAACGCTGGCCCGTATTGTTCACACAATGCGGATCTTTTTCCAGGCATCGGGCTCATTGAATGGATCAAACAGCGAAGCAATGCCTGCCTCAGCCAGTTCAGCGCCTGTAATAAAGCGTCCGGGGCGCGTCCAACCCTGCAGCAATTCCTTCGGCACATTCATCAGCGTCGCCAACAGTAAGTCCAGTTGCGATTCAAGATCTTTGAAGTGGCGTGCCCATTCCGTGGCTTCTTCCAGACGCACGTCCTCATCGGATTGCCACCGCATGGGATGGAAGAGCAGCGTCGAATGCGGCGTCACCAATCGTTGCTGGCACGCGGCAAACGGCAGTAATGCTGCGGACGAACATTCACCAAGCACAACTGCCGTGACCCGCAGATTGCGAAGCCGAATCAGCGTCCCGATTGCCAGACCGGTATAAACGCTGCCCCCGCAGGAATCAAAGTAAACGACTCCCTTGCTTCCTCGCGGTACGTCGGTAAATCGTTCCAGCAGGTCGGCCTGCCGCTCGGTCAGATCACCGCAGACCGAAATTTCCCACGGATGTCGTGCACCCTGAGTTTGACTTTGGTTTTGAAACCACTGTTTGCGGGGAGACTGGAGTTTCGATACAGACTTCTTTTCTTCGCTCATTCGCTTGTATTGCCCGGGTGATTTTTCGTGCGTTCGGTCGCCATCCAAATGTTGGACGGGACAGTGAAGTGCAGGGATTGTAGGCTGGTACCATCGAGCTTTGCGAGCGGCGACGCAGCATTCGCTTACCCAAGGGTGCGGTCGTGGATTTCGGTAGGTCCTGCTTGCCGAGCAGGACTTCGCGGCCACGCCGCGACCAGCGACCAGTTGCAGTCGAAAGGACGGCCACGCGGCGACGTGGAGCGGAAGTGCGCCCTACGGCGGTTCGCCTTACGGCGAAAGTCCTTTCCGGCAGAAAGGACCTACAAAATTACAGTCCTTTCCGGCAGAAAGGACCTGCCAAACGCAGCTCGTTTCGGCAGAAAGGACCTACTTTGCACAATCACTCTCAACGCACAGACTGAAGTCTAATTGGCGTGGCGGGCGAGTCTGGCTGTGTCGTCACCGCTGATTGTGTAGATTGAAACAGGCTGCGGATCAATTCCATGCGGGTCCGGTTTGCACCCATGTCGGAATGACCAACGCGGGAAGCTGATCGAAAATGAATTCGACCGGAATCGGCTTCTAGAAAGAACTCGACATCATCCACAAAGCGAAAGATTGCGCTTCGGAATTCTGCATGCAAATAGTGCGGTGATCTTTCGATGACGCGCGTGCGGGGCTGTTGCCTGACA
The DNA here is from genome assembly GCA_043722015.1 of Candidatus Kuenenia sp. Lineage (GTDB taxonomy): Bacteria > Planctomycetota > Planctomycetia > Planctomycetales > Planctomycetaceae > SXXK01. The sequence goes on from JAYSPO010001556.1 coordinate 8,242, forward strand.
ATTTCTGCCAGGGTCTCGATCACGGTGTCTGAATCGCCCTGATACGTCAGTGGTGCGATCCAGTGTTCGTGGTCTTCTGCCTGGGTGGAAACACAGTTGGGCGTTTCCGGGCAAGCGGCCAATCGTCCATCGCGAACTCCCAGATTGGATGGAGGA